>JANOGZ010000621.1:0-8513 GCA_031406255.1 Pyrinomonadaceae bacterium
CAGGCGAACCGTGGCGACACCCGCCGCGGCTTCCAACGAAAAGTCGTCGTACATGGACACTCCTTTTGATCAAAGGCCAGAACACGTCGGGGGAAGTAAACTCTACGGCTATATCAACCGGCTCTCTGCTCAAGTAACCACGAGTAAAACGCCACTGGCTCGTTCTCGTCGGGATGTGATTCGCACACCCGTGCTTGTGCACCTGGCGTGCCATGTTTCCCACGTGCAACAACCATTCTGAAAAATGCACAAGTGTAGGCCATTCAACAGTTAAGTGGGTATGGCGCTTAGTGCTGAAGGAGACCGGCTTTGGCCCGGATAAGTTAAGAGCTTACACGAAGTTTTTGATTTCATCGCACGGGGGCGATGCTGATTTAACGAGGATTGGTGGCGAGGCGTGACGCTTTTCTGCGTATACGATATCGTGCCCGCATGGCGCAGATCTGCGTATCAAACAGCGTCCTCGAAGAATATGGTAAACTCACTGCCCTGATTATTCGGGCCGCAGGATGAGGATCATGGGAGACGCCGACTCATACAAAACCAGTGACGAAGATATCGAGACGGCATTGCTTGATGCTGATCTTTTCCTCAAATACAAATCTCCGCAGCGCGCCTTGCAAAGGCTCCAGAGCGCTATCGAGCGCCAGCCGCGCTCCGTTATCTTGCGTGAGCGGATTCGCGAAATTGCCGCGGCCAACAAGCAGCCGAACGAAGCCGCGCGCCAGTGTCTCGCGCTCGCTAATCTCTACATCGCGCGCGAAGATTTCGAAGCGGCGCAAGATCGCCTGCTGGAGGCCAAACAGCTCGACCCGCGGATATCGATCGCCTCCGGGCTGGAAGCCATCCGGCGCGCCCGCCGTCCCGATCTCAGGCAGCAGGGGGGCGAAACCGAGGCCGCTACAAACAACATCACATTCGGCGGTGACCTCTCAATCATCAGCATCTTCGACGCGGTGCAGGTTATCGAAAACACCCGTCTGACGGGCACGCTCACCCTCACCAACGATGAGCGGCAGGGGCGTATCTTTTTTAATGGAGGACATATTGTCGGTGCCGAGATCGGGGAAGCGACGGCTTTGGATGCCTTTCGTCTTGTCGTTGAGGTAACCACCGGTATGTTCGACTTTGAAAAAGCAGCGAAAGAGTTCCCTATGACCATTAATGCCCCGAGCAATACGAACCTTATCCTCGATACGCTGCGGCAATTTGACGAGGAAAATATGTAGGACGAAAGCAGAGCCTTCGAAAGGCGGGAAGCGCCGCATATTCAGACGTAAGAGACTATGCGCCCGGATCATCTCAGTCTAGGAGCACGCGGGTACTGAGGGCTTCAGCGAGTTCGAGCGCGGAGAGAAGGCGCAGGAATTGTCGGTAATTCCGGCTGCGAGCGTGAAGCCGCGTGCGTTCCGAAAGCGTGAGATCGGTACGGAGGATGAGATCGAGGAAGTCATAGTAATCGGCCGCCGCCGCCGTCGGCAACTCGCGCGTGTAGGTCGTCTGATCGGCATCCACCGAATTGAAACCGGCGAGTGCATCGAATAAGTTGTCGGTCGTGATTTGCGCGGCCTCGCGGGCGAGCCTGATCGGCAGACGCAACTCAAAGAAGCGCAATCCTTCAGGAGTCGTCACGCGCCGCAGGGCTTTTGTGCCTTCGCCGTCAAAGGGCGAATCAGAATCAACGAGTATGCGCAACAGCCGCGGCTGATCTTCTTCGTCCAGCGTGTCGAGCGCAAGTTGCACGCGGTCAGCCAGAAATTTTTCGAATTGCGCTTCGATCGGATAAGTGATGCGGCCGAGACAGCCGACCGGCTCGCTATCGCCCGCCGCCTCATGTGGCAAGCGCGCCGGGCAGGTTGCGCAGATGGATGTCGCTTGCTGCATACGCTCGATTTCATCGCGCGCCCGCTCGACGAATTGCAGCTTCTCCTCGGTCGGCGCTGAGGCCTCGCCAATGGTCAGGCGCGTATGTATATTGCCCAGACGGCCCCACGCGCGCAGGTGTTCTTCCCGATAGCGCGCGCGCAGAGCACAGGGATGTTCGACGGCAAACTCTAAAGACACATTTCCTCCCGCACGCTGGTGGTCAATATAGCCGGTCAGGCTATAAATGGAAAAAGAGTAGTCATGCTCTTTCCGTCCGCGCAGACGTATAATAGCAAAGGCCGAAATTAACGTCAGGCGATGGGAAGCAGAACGCGCGGGTCAGTCAGTGCCCTGGCATGTAGCAGTCTCTTTCCGGGCCTTAGCTCGGCTTTCGCCTCTTGAGCGACCGTTCCGCGTTGAACAGGTAACGGAGTTGCCGGTTTTCCACGCGGCCGTCCTTCCCCTGATCTCGAACTGCTAATCTATCAGCACGACGAGTTGAAACCAAACGGAGTAAGTTTCCCGATGACTACAGCAGCGCCTTATCCGCCGGGACCGAAAACGAGGCTGCCGGGCCGGCAGTTTTTCGCCTTCCGCCGCGACCCCCTGACTTTCCTGTTGAACCTGACCCGCGATTATGGAGATATCGCCCATTTCAAACTGGGGCCGCAACGCGTCTTTGTGCTCAACCACCCGGACCTGATCCGCGATGTGTTGGTCACGCATAACGACAACTTCATCAAGGGACGGGCGCTTCAGCGGTCGAAGCGTTTGTTGGGCGAGGGATTGTTGACGAGCGAGGGCACACATCATCGTCGCCAGCGAAGGCTCGCGCAGCCGTCCTTCCACCGCCCGCGGGTCGCCGCCTATGGAACGGTGATGGTCGATTACGCCGCGCGCGCGGCGGCGCGCTGGGAAGATGGCCAGGCGCTCGATATCGCGCAGGAGATGATGCGTCTGACGCTGGCCATCGTCGGTAAAACCCTGTTCGATGCCGATGTAGAAGCGGAGGCGGACGAAGTCGGCGGCGCTTTAACGGAGATCATGGAGTTGTTTCAGCTGCTGATGCTGCCGTATACAGAGTTTCTGGAGAAACTGCCGCTGCCCGCCGTGCGGCGCTTTCAGCGCGCGCGGGACCGCCTGGATGCGGTCATCTACCGGATGATTGATGAACATCGGCGCAGTGGCGAGGACCACGGCGACCTTCTCTCAATGCTGCTTCTGGCGCAGGATGTGGAAGGCGATGGCGGGCGGATGACCGATATGCAGGTGCGCGACGAGGCGCTGACGATTTTTCTCGCCGGACATGAAACCACGGCCAACGCGCTCGCCTGGACGTGGTATCTGCTGTCGCAGCATCCGGAGGTGGAACGGAGACTCCACGAGGAAATTGACCGGGTGGTGCCGGCCGGAGGAGTGCCGCGCGTCGAAGACCTCGCGCAGTTACGTTATACGGAGATGGTCTTGAGCGAAGCGATGCGCCTGTACCCGCCGGCATGGGCGATCGGTCGCCTGGCAGTTAATGATTATCAGGCTGGGGCTTACGTGGTGCCAGCGGGATCGCTCGTTTTGTTGAGTCAGTATGTCATCCACCATGATGCTCGATATTTCCCCGATCCTTTCCGGTTCGATCCGGAACGCTGGACGCCGGAGGAGCGGGAGCGGCGCCCGCAGTTTTCCTACTTTCCGTTTGGGGGCGGGCCGCGCCGCTGCATCGGCGAAGGCTTCGCCTGGATGGAAGGCATCCTGCTCATCGCGACGCTGGCCAGCGCGTGGCGGATGCGCCTCTTTCCAGGTCACCCCATCGAACTGTATCCACGAATCACGCTGCGGCCGAAACACGGCATGCGAATGATCCTGGAGAGCAGACACCAGAAGGCGGAAAGCAGTTGAGCGGCCGGACGAGCGCGCGCGCCGCGTTCCGGTTGGCCGATCTTGCCCGCCCGTTTACGATGCTGTTACTCTTGAACGCTTTATCCGACGAGGATCGAGGGATTCATAGCCATCGGAATTTATAGTTAAGGAGCGCCGCATCGGAGAGGAAATAGATGGCGATCAGTCAGGACCTGTTAGAGATACTAAGGTGTCCGGCGTGCCGGGCGAAAGTGGCATTGAAGGAAGACGGAAGCGGGTTGAAATGTGTCGAGTGCAGGCGAGTTTACCCGATTCACGACGACATTCCGGCGATGTTGGTGGAAGAAGCAACCATCGAAGATGAAGAGCCTGCCAAAAAACCCTGAGCCGAGACCCGTTCTGCCGGCGCTTTCACCTCTCGGTGAAACGCGCGCGGGCGACCGCGGGCCACAGCCGCTCGGGCCGGCGCGCTGGGACTGGCACCGGGTGGAGCGCGTGCTGGTCGTGCGTTTGCGCTCGATCGGCGACACAGTGCTGGCGACCCCATCCCTTCATGCGCTCCGAAGGTTCCTGCCCCGTGCGCGTATCGACCTGTTGCTGGAAGACTGGGTGGCGCCGGTGCTCGACGGCTTTCATGAGGTGGATCGTATAATTACCGTGAAGCGAAAGAACGCTTCATCACGATTTAATGTGATGCACCAGTTGCGCGCCGCGAACTACGACGTGGCCTTCAATTTTCACGGCGGAAGCACCGCGACGCTGCTCACGCGGGCATCAGGAGCCACGCACCGTGTGGGATATGCCAGCTATCGGTATCGCAGCCTGCACAATCACACGGCACCGCCCGCCGCCGTACTATGGCGAAGGGAAAAAACCCATTCCGTCGAGCAACAATTAGCCCTGCTGGGCTGGGTCGGTGTCCCGGTCAGCGACCGGCCGCCGACGCGACTCGTCGTGACGCCGCACGCCGCCGACCGCATTGCGCGTCGGCTCGGCGCCGCGCGGCTCGATGGGGCGCGCGAGTTTGCGCTGATTCATCCGGCCGCCGCTTTCGCGACGAAAACCTGGGCGGCGGCAAATTTCGCGCGCGTCGTGGATTACCTGGACGCGCGCGGCCTGGCGCCGATTGTTATCGCGGCGCCGAACGAAACAGAGATCGTTAGCGCGGTTATGGCAGACGCGCGCGCGCCCGTCGTCCCAGTCACAGACCTGACGCTTCCGGAGATCACGGCACTGGCGGCGCGCGCGCGCCTGTTCGTCGGCAATGACAGCGGTGTCGCGCACATCGCCGCGGCCGTCCGTGTTCCATCTGTCGTCATCTTCGGTTCATCCAACCACGCGCACTGGCGACCGTGGACTGAAGCCCCCGCTGAGGTCGTCCGCGAGGAGATGCCCTGCGCCCCATGCCCCGGTTACACCTGCACCGAGTTCGACGCTCCCGAATGCATTCGCCGCGTATCCGTCGAGCGCGTGACCGCGGCTATCGAGCGCGTCCTTGAACGAGTGGCGATAAAATCAGAAAACAATCGACAACCCCCGTGCTTATGACCCACCTGACACCACAACGCGCGGCTGAGATCGTGGGCCGCATGCGCGACCGCCGGGTGATCGTGTTCGGCGATGTGATGCTTGATGAATTCGTGTGGGGCGATGTCTCGCGCATCTCGCCGGAGGCGCCGGTTCCGGTGGTGGATATCCGTCGCGAATCGGTGCGGCTGGGCGGCGCGGCGAATGTGCTGGCGAATCTGCTGTCGCTCGGCGCGCACTCTTCGGTCATCGGCGTCGTCGGACACGACAGAGCCGGCGAACGCCTTCAGTCGGAACTGCGCGAAGCGGGGGCGCTTCACGCCGGTGAGATGCTGGTCGTTGATGAAACCCGCCCATCAACGGTCAAGACGCGCATCATCGCGCATAATCAACTCGTCGTCCGCACTGATCGTGAACGGCGTGCGCCCGTCGAAGCCCATATCGAGGAATGCCTGATCAGCGTTTTGAAGAAGGCTCTCCGCGAAGCCGACGCGCTGATCGTCTCGGATTATGATAAGGGTGCGGTGACGCCGCGCATACTCGCTGAAGTTTTACCCATCGCTACCGAAGAGGCGCGCATCCCCGTCCTCATTGATCCGAAAATTCGCAACTTCGACGCTTACCATCCGGCGACGCTCGTGACGCCGAACCATCATGAAGCGCTGCGCCTGACGAATACGGAAGATGAGACGGATGAAGGAATGGCGCGGGCCGGTCGCGCGATACGCGAGCGGCTCGCCTGCGCGGCGGTGCTGATCACGCGCGGCGAGCACGGCATGATGTTCCTCGAAGGCGATGCTGAGCCGGTCTACGTCAGGACTGCGGCGCGCGAAGTTTACGATGTGACGGGTGCGGGCGATACCGTGATCGCAACCCTGGCGGCGGCGCTCGCTGCCGGGGCTTCGCTGCTCGAAGCGGCCATGCTCGCCAACTACGCCGCCGGAATCGTCGTCGGCAAACTTGGCACGGCCACCGCCACCGCCGACGAACTCGTCGGCTCCGTCAGGTCGGACATCTCCATGCAGGAGCAAAAAGATACATCGGATCATCGAAGGGGACATGCCCCCGACTATCGTGGATGAAATAGACGGGGAGATTAAGCGTATAGCGAAAAGCTCGTCCAGGAAACATTACATCTTACAGTTGTCGCTACTGGCGCTCGCCATCGCTTAACAGTCTTAATACCCAAAAGCTGTGGCAGTTGAGTACTCGAAGGCTTGCACCAAAAGTGCGAAAGAATCTTAAAATAATCCTCCGGTTTGTGCCTCCCCAGATCACTTTTCGGTAAAACTTAAACCTGATGGTCTATATTAGTTGTCATGTCAAAGAAAAATAGCGCGGCGAGCCTTGTCTATTTTCTCCTGCTGTTTGCACTGAGTTTTAGCGCCGCGGTGGCCGACGTGGCCGCAGGCCGCGGGACCCAGGCGCAGGAGCAGCAGCAGCAGCAGCAACGCCAGCGGCGAGTCGTGCCGACCGCCTCTCCAACCCAGAGGCCGAGGCCCGTCCCGTCACCCTCAACAACCGCGCCAGCTCGCGCCGTAGTCGGCGGGGTGACGGGTGCTCAAGCGCCGCCGACTCCTGCCGCGACGCCTGTTCGCGCGTCTATTACGACCGCGCCGAAAACGCTCGAAGACCTGCGCGCGCAGATACAGGAGGTAGTGCGCCAGCCGCAATTCGCCGCCTCACAGCTCGCTGTGAAAGTGGCATCGCTCGACACCGGCCAGACGCTCTACGAAGAGAACGCCGGCAAGTGGCTGCAACCCGCGTCGAACATGAAAATCTATACGGTGGCCGCCGCGCTCGATCGGCTTTCGCCCGACTATCGTTTCACGACTTCCGTCTACGCGCCGGCGCCCCCCGATGCGGCCGGCACTGTGCGCGGCGACCTGATCATCTACGGCCGTGGGGACCCGTCGTTCTCCTCGCGGTTTAATGATGGTGATTACTTCAGGGCGATAGACGAATTGGCCGCGCGCGTCGTGGCCGCCGGTGTGCGCCGCGTCGAGGGCGATCTGATCGGCGATGAAAGCTATTTTACGGGCACGCCTTATGCTCCCGGCTGGGAGTGGGATGATCTACAGTGGTACTACGGCGCGGAGGTGAGCGCGCTCTCGATCAACGATAACGCGCTTGATCTCTTCGTCAAACCCGGTGTGCGCGCCGGCGACGCCGGCACGGTCACGACCGGGCCGGCAACCCCGCTCATCACGATTATGAACCGCACCACGACCTCGCCACGCGGCTCTCGCAGAGAGTTGATCGTGTATCGCCCGCTCGGTGAAAACGTCATCGAAGTCAGCGGAAGCCTGCCGCAGGATGACCCGGGTTTCAACGCCAGCGTCGCCATCGCGCGTCCGGCGATGCTTTTTGTTTCCATGCTCCGCTCATCGCTTCAGCGTCAGGGCGTCGTCATCACGGGCAACACGCGCACCGTTGACGCGCGCATCCGGGCGCGCCAGCCGCTGCAGTTTTCAATGCTCGTCGAGCTGACGAGCCGGCAGTCGCCGCCGTTGAGCGTGATCGCCGCGCAAACTCTCAAGCCGAGCCAGAATCTCTATACGGAACTGACGCTGCGCGCGCTCGGAAAAGTTACGGGCACTGACCCGAAGCTGACGAGCGATGAGGCTGGCATCGCGGCCGTCCGGGCTTTCTTGCAGGGGGCCGGCATCGATCCGAACAAAATAGTAATGCTGGACGGCTCCGGATTGTCGCAGCGCGATCGCGTTACGGCTGAAGCGACGCTGCAATTGCTCATTTATATGAATCGTCATCGCTACGCCAACGCCTTTCGCGAGGCGCTGCCGATCGCGGGAATTGATGGCACGCTGCGCAATCGCATGAAAGGAACTCCGGCGGCGGGCAATGCGCGCGCCAAAACGGGCACGCTGAGCAGCGCCACGTCGCTCTCCGGTTATGTGACGAGCGCCGCGGGCGAGCGCCTCGTCTTTTCCTTGATAGTCAACAACCCCCCCGGAGATACGGACGCGCGCACGAGCTTTACGGAAGCGATCACCGTGCTCCTCGCCTCCTTCGCCGGGCGAACTTGAGACGCGTAGACTTCCGGCCCCGAAAGACAAGAGGGAGATAGCTGGTGGATTCAGTAAAGCCAGTAGATATAAAAAGAAAAGGTGAGATGCGGATGTATCTCCTGGTCGGAAGAAAAACCCCGGCCAGCTCCGTCGATTACCAGCCGGCAAAAGCCTAAAGCGCGATCGGATCGTCTCGGTCAAACGACAAAGTCTCGTGCTGCGGGCGGCGCTTTGAAT
>JANOGZ010000653.1:0-1894 GCA_031406255.1 Pyrinomonadaceae bacterium
GATCGGGGATCATATTGCACCAGTTCTGTGGCTCTCTCCCACACGAATTCCGCGTCTAGCTGTTGAAGGGTCATCTCGTGTTCAAAGTGCTGGAGTCCACTTTCGTCCTGGGTTTGATTGTAGAGCCACCGGACAAAATCACAGAGTTCCGAATAGTACCGCTCGCGATGCTCAGGTGGGATCCTCGTGAGCATGCTGCGGCAATCATTCGAGGTTTGCCACTGTTCTAATCGATCTTTCATAATTTCTAATCCTACTGCTACTGATATTGAGGGAGCAACTAGGGACCTGCAGACGTGGCCTGCTCGATGGCCCGCCGGGCGATAGCTACGAGCCGTTTTTGATATGATCGTCTCAAATGGATCTGGAAGATTGATAAGACGAGGCGGTGATTTGACAATCTATGCCCGGGAGACAACTGGGAGACAATTCTCAGAACAATTTCTATCCTGCTGGTCTCTATAAACAGAACGGCCTTAATTCTCTGTCCAGGGCGCTACCTTGAGCAGTCTCAGTCGCGGGTAGCCGCGGTAGCGATCACCACAGCGAACAAGGGGGTTCAGCTTCGTCACTCTGGCGAGGCCCTTTAATTTGACTCTAAACGTTTGAGTCTGAAGCATATGTACAAGTAAAAGTCCGCGGGGCGGGCTCTCTCGGGGGCTCGCCTTTTCTTTCGGGTATGAAATGTTTTCTCCGATCTGTCTTATCTGAGTGTACGACCTACTCCCTCGCCGCCGGTGAGCGGACGAGTCCGGTCAACTTTTTGAAAGAGTTTGCTGAAATCGAAGGAGAAAGTACATGAAGAGAGTTCTCGCTTTACTTGTTGCCGTCGCGCTGTGCGCTGTGGCGTTCTCGCCTCGGCCCGTCCCCGCGCAGGGTCGCTCCCAAGAGTCTAAAAGTAAGTTTCGCAAGGTCGAGAGAGCAATTACCGATCAATACATCGTGGTCCTCAAGGATGACCTGCCCGGCCGCGAGGTCGCCGCGGCGGCGCGTGACCTGGCCGGCTTCCACGGCGGAGTGACCCGCCACGTCTACCAGCACGCCCTCAAAGGCTTCTCGGTCCGACTGCCGGAGGCCGCGGCGATGGCCCTGAGCCAGCACCCCCTTGTCGAGTACGTCGAGGAGGACGGGGAGGTCTCGATCCCTGATCCGCAGCCTCTCTCTCTCCTGGGTGACATTTACCAGCCACCGACCGGCGGCATCTATTATGACTGGGTACCGACGCAGTTCAACGCTCCCGTAGCGCTGGATCGCATCGACCAGCGAGACCTCCCGCTCAACTCCACATACACCCACACCAACACGGGAGCGGGCGTTAATGTTTACGTCATCGACTCAGGGGTTCGTCCGACCCACCAGGAGTTCGGGGGACGCGCTTTCATCGCCGCAGATTTTGTCGGTGATGGACAGAACGGTCACGACTGCATGGGGCACGGCACGGGCGTCGCCGGCCTCATCGGCGGGAGCACCTACGGCGTCGCCAAGGGCGTGAAGTTGTTGGCCGTGCGCGTTTTCGGCTGCAGTGGCAGCAGCCCCCACTCGCGCACCATCGCGGCCATTGATTGGGTGACGGCGAATCATGTCAAGCCGGCAGTGGTCAACATGAGCCTCGGCGCCCTCGGTGGCGGCTCTACTGCCGGGGATGATGCGGTCAAGCGCCTGATCTCTTCAGGCGTGACATGCGTGGTCGCGGCGGGGAACGATAGTGCAGACGCTAGTGGCGCTTGGCCGGCGCGCATCACAGCAGCGATCACTGTCGGCGCAATGGGTACGTCGGCTTTTCTGAATTCAGATAGGGTGGCCTCTTTTTCCTTTTACGGCTCCGTCTTAGATGTATTCGCGCCGGGAGAGAATACCCATACCGCCTATCACGTAAGCTATACGGAGTCGGACC
>JANOGZ010000680.1:0-1844 GCA_031406255.1 Pyrinomonadaceae bacterium
CTTGTTCATTATCAGTATCGCTTTAGCGTCTATTATAAATGCGCAGGAACAAGTTTCTGAAAGGCAGTGGCATGTTCTGCTCGACGAGGCTTATGCCCGCAGAACTGCAATCACAACCGCCCTACCAAGCTTTCCTAAAGAGGCTGCGAATCAAGGTTTCAGGGGCCTCGTACAAGTAAAAATCGCTATAAACCAGCAGGGGGAGGTATCAACAATCAAATTTAAACCAGGCATTAATCTCATTATTAAAGAAGCGGTAATCGATGCCGTTAAGAAGTGGCGATTTAGACCCTATCCAGATCGGCAAGGTTTAAATAGGTATAGCATTAGTCGACTTACCTTCAGATTTTCAATTACGGAAGCTGGAGGCCATGTTGAGATGTATACACCTCCTGCGCCTACTTCAGACAGTAACCAACTAGGATACCTTTCTTCAGCTAAAGAACTAAGAGAATGGAATAAGAGCCTATCCCAAAACTATCAAACGATAGAGTTGGATTGAAAAAGCAAAGTGAATCAAGGCCGTATAATTCTTATCATCCTTCTCCCATCGCACCAGCAAGCGCCGGTAGCGATTGAGCCAACTGTGCGTGCGCTCGACGACCCAACGCTTCGCTTTATGCTTGCGCCCGCGCTTCTGCACCACGCCACGCTGAGGGATATGTACCGTATAGCCGCGCTGTTCAAAGCCCTCTCGCACATCGTCAAAGTCATAGCCTTTGTCGCCACACATATGTTGTGGTCGCTGATCCGAAGGCGCAGGTCTTTCAACCATGATGGCATCTACCACGGGCAACGCCATCCGCTTGTCATGCCGATTAGCTCCACTCACACACAGACTCAAAGGTGCGCCGCGCTGATCTGTCACGATGTGCCGCTTGGTGCCCGATTTGGCGCGATCCGTGGGGTTTTTGCCCGTCTTTTGGCCGCCCAACGGAGCTTTCGTGATGCAACTATCAAGCGCTTGCCAGAGCCACCGGATGCCCCGTCGAGAGTCGTACTCACGCAGAAGGATGCGCCACAGACGACGAAAGACGCCGCGCCTTCTCCACTGCTGGAAGCGACGATGAAGAGTCGAACCGCTGCCGAACTTCTCTGGCGCATGTTTCCACTGGCAGCCTGTGCGCAAGACATAGAGGATGCCATTGAAAACAACACGAAAAGGGACGACCGGACGCCCTTGCGTGCCTGGCTTCTTTTCTTTGCCCAAGAGTGGCTTGATCTTCTTCCACAAATCATCAGGGATATGCCATATTGTTTTGAGGGTGGGTTTGGTAGCCATTGCTTCGTTTCTCCAAAACAAAGCATACAGGCTGCTGGTACTCACCCTCTAGTTTTGGGATAGGCTCTTAGTGGTATGTCAATGACCGGCACGATAAGCCAAGCCGACAGACACATAGCCACAGCGCAGGTGCCCGCCTTCCGTCCGACCCACCGGCAGGCGAAGAACCAAACGGGAATGCCCACTGCTACAGACACGATCGGACTGGCGAACCGCGCATAGTTTTCATAGTAGGGAAGCTGCTCGCCAGGATGGATCAGAAAGCTGTAGATCCCAACCCAAACGAACGCCGAAAGTATTACCGCGACTTCCAGTCCGACCGCTGTGATGGCAACCCAGCCCCACGGAATATGATCGCCTTTTGCCTGGTTCACAGCTGACGCATGAACGGATGCCTCTTGCATATGCTCTCCTTATTTTCTAATCCGGTTAACCGGGATGTAGATTTCGGTGTGATTCATTTCGTGGTTAGCGTCAACGCGCGTCGTGCGGTAGACCACAATACAGGGTAGACCGCCAACCCGATAGGCTTTCATTCTCGCAATCCTGCGAACAATAGTCG
>JANOGZ010000684.1:0-6308 GCA_031406255.1 Pyrinomonadaceae bacterium
CGGCCCTCGGTGTCCAATCCGAGCGCGAGACAGGAAAGAATCGAGCGCCCATCGACGAGCACGGCGCAGGTGCCACACTCGCCGAGTTCACAGCCGTGCTTGGTGCCCATCAATCCGAGGTCTTCACGCAGGACTTCGAGCAGAGTTTTGTGCGGCGCGAAAGCCACCTCCGTCCGCTCACCATTAAGCGTAAATTGGATGTGTGCTTTTTGCTTGATTCCCTGGGCCATCGGTTCACGTTAAGTTTGAAAGACAGTCGTCGCTGCTGTTATCGGTGCGGATCGGTCTGGAAAATTCTTATTGCTCCCCAAGATGGTCGGCCACCTGGCCTGTTTGCAGATTGATTATAATAGCAGTTTTGGGCGTCGTAAGCTAAGGCGGGACTGGTGAGCGTCAGGGTCTATTCATTCTCTCTTGCAGAGTAGTGTGACCAGTCGCTGCCCCTGCGGGGCGCAGACTCGAGAAACTGAGAATGAATAGACCCTGGGTGACCGTAAAGGCAGAAAGGGCTTCTGCGGAGGCGATGAGATTTTACTCGGCGGGTAAAACAAACGGGCGAGAGATGTGCGACCGTCGCGGGCCACGATCTCCAGGACGACGCGGCGACGAGCGAATAATTCAAAACGGGCGGCGACTGAAGGCCGCCCGTGTGAAGGGAAGCAGAAGAGCCGTCCGGAAATCTCGTCAGCGCGCTCTTCGAAAATTTTACGGCGGCGGCGCTAGGTTACGGCTTCGAGTTCACCCGTGACGCGCGCTCTTTCGGAAGGAGGATAAGTGAATGCTCGTACGCTCACGATGCCGACCGTGATATTGTCGGGACCGCCCCGCTCTCTGGCGAGTGCGATCAAAAATTCACAGGCGGAATAAGGGTCTGCGCCCTCGATGACCGCCCGCTTGATTTCTTCGTCTTCCACCAGATCACAGAGGCCGTCCGAGCAGAGCAGATACTGATCGCCTTCTTCGACAGGAAAGGGCTGTTCCCACGTCTCGACTTCTACTTTAGGGGCGGTGCCGAGCGCGCGCAGGATGACATTCTTGTCGGAGCGCTGTCGCGCTTGCTCCATAGTGATGACGCCGAATCTGACCATCTCCATCACGGCCGAATGATCGTCCGTCAGCAACTTGATCTTTCCCTCGCGCACCATATACAGGCGACTGTCACCGACGTGCGCGAGAAAGACCGCGCCGTTTTGCAGCACCAGTGCCGTGCCGGTCGTGCCCATTCCTTTCAAATCATTATCTTTGAGCGCGGCCGCGAAGATCTGGCGATTGGCTTCCTCGAAGGCATGCTTCAGAGCGGCGACGGATGAGTTCTTGCTCTCCTGATAGTAGATGCGGCTGATGATCTCGACCGCCATCTGGCTGGCCACTTCACCCGCCGAATGACCGCCCATCCCATCAGCGACGATCGTCAGTAGTCCTTTGCTTTCGAGCAGCGCCGGATCGTTCGGTTTGACGTGACGGCCGCAGTCTTCGTTGATCTGGCGCACGCATCCCGGATCGGTGCGAACGCTGGCGACAATCTCATAGCTTAGCGGCTCGGCGCCGTCCGTTTCAGAAATCTCCATGATGTGGAAAGTAAGCGCTGGAAAATCAGGATAATCCCTTCTGGGCTGGTGACGGAGACCATACGTCGTTTTTGCAGATATCGCGAGTTTGCGCCACCTCCCGCGCTGCCGGCAACCTCATGATGCACGGCCTAGCGCAGTGAACACCTCTCAGGCTTCGACCGCCGTCCGAGATTTCTGCCGCGACGGATGGAGCACGATATTATCAATCAAGCGAGTCCGGCCGAACTGCACCGCGATTGCGATGAGCACGGCGCGCTCGTCCAGTTTCTCAAGCTTTTCCATCGTTTCGGCGTCTGTCACGCTGACGTAATCGAGGCGCGCCCGCGGCTCGACTTCGATCTCTGTGCGAACCATCTCAGCCAGACGCCTCGCCGAACGCTCGCCGCCCGCATAAGCCGCTTCGGCGCGCGACAGCGCGTGGTAGAGCACGCTGGCCGCGCGTCGCTCATCATCATTAAGATAAGCGTTACGCGATGAGAGCGCCAGGCCGGTATCTTCACGCACGGTCGGCAGAATCACGATTTCGGTATCGCAAGCAAGATCACGCACGAGCCGTTTAACGACGAGCGTTTGCTGCGCATCCTTCTGCCCGAAGAAGCAGAAGTCCGGGCGCACGACATTGAAAAGGATCGTGAGCACCGTCGCCACGCCGCGAAAATGGCCGGGACGCGCCGCACCTTCAAGCTGCTCCGACAAGCCTTCGACCGTCACATAGGTCGTAAAGCCTTTCGGGTAAATCTCGTCCATCGAAGGCGCGAAGATGTAATCGACATTATAGTCGGCGAGCATCGTCGTATCCTGCGTCAGGTTGCGCGGGTAACGCTCGAAATCTTCACCGGGAGCAAACTGCGTCGGGTTGACGAAAACCGAGACGACCACGACGTCGCACATTCGTCGCGCCTCGCGTACGAGACTCAGATGGCCTTCGTGAAGCGCGCCCATCGTCGGCACCAGTCCGATAGTTTTGTCTTCTTCGCGTCGCACTTTACGCGCAACGGAGCTCATGCGTTGACGACGATTGATAATCTCCATAAAGGGTCGGGGAAGTTACGGCTGTTCGATTTCGGAGTCGCTGCGGTCAGTCGGCGTGGCGTTGAGTTCGGCGGCCGCTTCAGCCGGCAGCGGGTAAGATTCGGAATCCGCCGGATAGTTGCCGGCGCGCACATCTTCGGCGTAGCGAGCGATGGCATCGGTCATCACGGCACGCAAGTCCGCATACTGCCGTACGAAGCGCGGTTTCTTGTTTTCCGTAAACGACAACCCGACGAGATCATGCAGGACGAGCACCTGCGCATCGCAGTGGGGGCCGGCGCCGATGCCGATGGTCGGGACGCTCACGGTCTCGGTGATCAGACGGGCGATCTCGCGCGGCACCACTTCGAGCACGATCGCGAAGACCCCCGCCGCTTCGAGCGCGCGGGCATCTTCGAGCAGGGCCCGCGCCGCGGCGGCCGTCTTCCCCTGCAGGCGAAAGCCGCCGAGTTTGTGAACCGACTGCGGCGTCAAACCGATGTGGCCCATCACGGGAATCTCTTCGCCGATGAGCCGCTCGATGAGGGAGGCGCGAGCGCGCCCGCCTTCGAGCTTGACCGCTTCCGCGCCGCCTTCTTTGATCAAACGCAGGGCCGCGCGGACGGCGTCATCTGCGCCCGTGTGGTATGAGCCGTATGGCATATCGGCCACCAGCAGCGCGCGCTCGACGCCGCGGCGGACGGCGCGCGTGTGCGTCACCATCTCATCAAGCGTGACGGGGACGGTATTCTCATAGCCGAGGACGACATTGCCGAGGCTGTCGCCGACGAGAATAAGATCCGTGCCGGCTTCGTCAACGATGCGCGCCGTCGGGTAATCATAAGCCGTCAGGCAAACGATACGTTCGCCGCGCGCTTTGCTCGCGCGCAACGCCGGCACCGTCACTTTCTCGGGACGCTGCTGTTTTAGATAAGCCATCAGATCACTTCACTGACTCGCTATCGCCAAATTTGGAGAGCGTCAGATTATAGGCGAGCGTAGTGCGCAGCCGCAACCAAAAGAAAGTGGCCGGGGCTTCCGACGGAGGCCAGTCAGGCGCTAAACAGTTCACGGCCTGATACCTCCGCCCGGAAGCCAGGGTTTGACCGAAGACTCATCGCGCGTCTCGGCGAGGAGTTCGCCGAAGGTCTTATGAAGCGTCGGGTGCCGCAGATCAGGCGCGAGTTCGGCGAGGGGCGTCAGCGCAAACCGGCGCAGGTGGAGGCGCGGATGCGGAAGCGTCAGGTACTCAGTCTCCGCCAGCGTGTCGCCATAGAGCAGCAGATCCAGATCAACCGTCCGCGCGGCGCGCCCTTGCTCGCGACGGCGGCCGAGCGCGTATTCGATGCGCAACAGACGCGCGAGCAACTGCTCGGGCGCGGGCAGCTTTCCGCCGAGTTCGGCGACCATGTTGAGGAAAAATGGTTGCTCGCGGACATCTACCGGCGCGGTCTCATAAACGGATGAGAGACGCGCGACTTCCAGTCCGGCGCTGATCATGCCGCGCACTGCGAGCAGCAGGTGGCCGGCGCGGTCTCCGAGGTTGGAGCCGAGACCAACGTAAGCGTTCATAGTAATCAGTGGTCAGTGGTCAGCTTCCATGCTGACCATTGGGAATTCTACAATAAAGGAGGATTATAGTGTGTGGTTGGCTAGATAAATGCGTCCCCTACTGCTTTAATGCTGATTGCTGATTACTGACCACTGACCACTGATCACTATTTTATGTCCCAACTGCGCGCGCTGGTCTGGTTGAAGTGGACGCTCTTTCGTAACGCGCTGCGGTCGCGCCGTGCTGCCGCAAACCGCGTGGCAACCATCCTGGGCACACTGGCGGCGCTGGCGTTGTCACTTGTCGTCGCCATCGGTCTCGGCATTTTTTCTTTCATGCTCACACGGGAGGCGGGCGGCCTGTCCACATTTAGCGCGCCGCCTGGCGCCACGCCGCATGCGCTGCCGGGCGGGCCCACCGAATCTCTTGGAGCGCTGGTCATACTTTTCGGAATACTGTCGACCATCTACATGATGTGGGCGACCGTCCCGTTAAGCTTCGGCGGCGGTAACCAGTTCGATCCGGGGCGATTTCTCCTGTACCCGATTAGTTTGCGCCGGCTCTTTGCCCTTGATCTGGTGAGCGAGCTGTCAAGCCTCGCCTCGATTTTCGCCGTGCCGTGCGTATTTGCGATCGCTCTCGGCGTCGGTCTCGGCCAGGGACGCGTTCTGCCGGCGATGTTAGTGGCGGCATGTGCGACGGCGTTTGGCGTCGCCCTGGCGAAGCTGCTTTCAACCTCGATCGGCGCTTTGATGCAACGTCGCCGCGCGCGCGGCGAAACCGTGCTCGCGCTCGTCGGGGCGCTCGGCGGGCTGGCCGGCGCGCTCATCAGTCAACTCGGGCCATCCATCTCACACAACACAAATTTTCTTCGCGGTGTGCGCCAGAGCGGCCTGCTGTGGACGCCGCCCGGCCTCATTGCGATGGCGCTCACCGAAGGATTGCGCCCCGCCGGGGCGACCAGTTACACGCTGGCGCTGGCAGCGCTCAATGCCTATACCCTGCTGATCGTGATCGTGACTTACCGTGTCGCGCAGCGCACCGTCACAGGAACAGGCCGGGCCCGCCGGAAGGCGCGAAGCCGGGCAGTTACTGCGCCGGAAAGCGCCGGAAGATACGGCTGGCAGTTGCCGTTTCTCTCGGCCGAGCTATCGGCCATCATCGAAAAAGAGTTGCGCTACATGGCGCGCAATCCGCAACTGCGCGTGCTGGCGCTGGTGCCGCTGTTTTTTGTGTTCTGGATGAGGTACGCGGTTCCGGATCGGCCTTCCGCGGGAGCGGCGACAAGTTCCCTGTCGGCTCTTCAGCAGTATGTCGAAGGATGGCAAGCGGCGCTCGGGGTGTTTTATGTATTTATGATTATCTCGTCGTTATCGTGCAATCTTTTCGCTTATGACGGGGCCGGGATGCGCTCTCTGATACTCTCCCCGGTCGACCGGCGGAAGATACTGATCGGGAAAAACATCGCGGTGACGATCGTCGCGCTGGTGTTTGCCGTGGCGGTGCTCATCGTCAACCAGCTCGTCGTGGACGATTTATCGCTTCAGGCCATCATCTTCGCCGCGCTCTGTTTCGTATTCTTCGCGGCCGTCTTTGCGATGGTCGGAAATTCTCTGTCGGTGCGCTATCCCAAGCGCCTGGAGTTCGGGAAAAGAATGAACGCGTCGGGAATGGTCGGGTTATTATTAATTCCGCTCTTTGTCGGCGTCATGCTGCCACCGGCGGCGGCCGTCGCAGCCGGATACCTGACGCAGAGTCTCGCTGTTAAGTATGCTATACTGGCAGCGTTTGCCGGGGCGGCCGTAATGCTCTATTCGTCGCTCATTACGAAGCAGGGAAAGCTGCTCGCTGAGCGCGAGCGAGACCTGCTTGAAGTAGTGACCGCGCGAAACGATAGTTAAAGCAACGAGCGCGCCTTTTACGAAGAACCGGAGAATGCCCCGCTGCTTGTGGCGGGGTTGAATCCGTCCTTATGCTTGGGTTTCCAAAGGGGCGCAGCATCCCTTTGGTCAAGGGTGGGGTGAATGCCCCACCTGCGAAGGCGAGACGTGCGACGCGCTGTTCGTCGCCGTCGAGTTTACTGGCGTGGAGTTATCGCCATCTAGAGAGCGTTATTTGCACGTTGACGATCTGCCAGTGCCCTTGCCGCTTCTCATACGTGCGGGTAAATCCAT
>JANOGZ010000766.1:0-1678 GCA_031406255.1 Pyrinomonadaceae bacterium
TGTGTCAGAGTGGTCGCATCCAATCGCAAACCGTTATAAGTACACTGGAATTTCCAACTAAAAACGGAGTGGAAATGGCTAACACATCGATTTCAAAAAGAAATTACCCCTGGACGACGACGCTCGGCGACAGGCAAGTTACGTTGCGCCTGATGCGGGCTGAAGACCGGGACGCGCTGCTCGCGTTTGCGCGTTCGCTCCCGGCCGACGATCTGCTTTTTCTCTCGATTGACATTACGCAGCCGGAAGCGGTCGATGGTTGGGCGAGAGAGGTTGCCGCCGGGCGCGTCGTCACTGTTCTGGCAGAGTCGGATGGAAAACTCGTCGGACACGGAACGCTCAACTGCAATAATCTGACCTGGGCGCGGCACCTGGGTGAGATTCAATTGCTCATCAGCCCGGACTTTCGCGGCAGGGGTCTGGGAAATCTGCTCGCCGATGAAGTCAACTCTTTTGCCCGGGCGAAAAATTTGCAGAAGGTCGTGGCGCGAATGGCGTCCGAACAAAAGGGCGCGCGACAGGTTTTCGAGCGGCTCGGCTTCACGGTGGAAGCCCTCCTGGCCGACTACGTGATCGACCGGCAGGGACGCACGCACGATTTGATCGTGATGTCGTACGACGTCACCGGCCTGACGCTTTAGCAACATGCTACCTCAAAAACTGAACCATCGAGCCCAAGCTTCATCCGCCGGACCGAAACCGGCGCGCCGGGATTCTTTCCTGATTCTGCGGTTAAGCGATTAGATAGACTGAAAATGGATCCGGAGAAAGCAATAAAAAGAGACGAGAAATTCGCGCGTATTCCACAGCCGCCGGAAAAATTTTTGCTGGGGAATATGCTCGATCTCAGCGCGGCGACCCCGGTGCAGGATATGGTCAGGCTCGCCCGCGAGTACGGACCGATTTATCGAATGGTCTTTCGCGGCAGAGTGGTCCTGGTGGTTTCGGGCCATGAGCTCGTCGACGAGCTGTCGGATGAAAAACGCTTCGATAAGACTATCCGCGGACCTTTAGGGTTAGTCCGACGATTCGCGGGCGACGCGCTTTTTACCGCCAAAACCCAGGAACCGAACTGGTCGAAAGCACACAATATTCTCCTGCCCAATTTCAGCCAGCGGGCGATGCGGGGCTATCACCCGATGATGCTCGACCTCGCCGAGCAGCTCGTCCTCAAGTGGGAGCGGCTCAACGCGGACGAAGAAATCGATGTTGTCCACGAGATGACCAACCTCACGGTTGACACCATCGGGCTGTGCGGCTTCGGCTATCGCTTCAACTCTTTTTATCACGACGCGGAACATCCCTTCGTCAGCGCCATGGCGAACGCGCTCGGCACGTCAATGGACGAGCTGCGCGATATGCCGATGGAGAAGCTCGTGCAGAAAAAGCGGGGGCGCCAGTTTCAAGCGGACGTGCGTACGATGAACGAGATCGTCGATCGAATGATCAAAGACCGGCGGGCGGGCAGCGAAGATTTGACGGACAAAACGGATTTGCTCAGCTACATGCTGACCGGCGTCGATAAAAACAGCGGAGAGCAATTGGACGACCTCAACATTCGCTACCAGGTCATTACTTTTCTCATCGCCGGACACGAAACGACGAGCGGGCTGCTGTCGTTTGTGATCTATCAGCTGCTCAACAACGAGGACGTTACGGCGCGGGCTCCGGCTGCTCC
>JANOGZ010000813.1:0-1179 GCA_031406255.1 Pyrinomonadaceae bacterium
GACCCAGAAACAAGATGCTCCAATTAGCAAACGCCAGCACCGAGAAGATGATTAAAAGCAAAGCTGCCAATATCCAACGAATGTAATAAAGCATGAGTTTGAGTCAATCACTACGTTCAGCAAAAGCGAGCCACCTAA
The DNA here is from genome assembly GCA_031406255.1 of Pyrinomonadaceae bacterium. GTDB lineage: Bacteria > Acidobacteriota > Blastocatellia > Pyrinomonadales > Pyrinomonadaceae > JANOGZ01. Next base: position 139 of record JANOGZ010000813.1, read on the forward strand.
CGCCGGGGATGAGCCGCCGGGAGGCAACCTCGAAACCACTCAAGTTCCCGATGAGAGGCTCGCTCATTCCGGTCGGCTCCATCCCCTTGTTAGATTTCGTGCGACGTTACTTCAACGCACCCGACCACTACCGCAAAGAGCACCGCGCAACTGCCAGCGCGCCGGTTGGCGAACAGCTTAACAAGAGCATTCAAGATTGGGATGACGCGCAGAGTTCACACCACGCAAGACGCATCGCCACGTCAGGCCGGCCTCGCGCCACACGCAAGGCGAGAGGTAATCCTTTTCAGAGGGCGCGAGCCCCAACCACTCAACAGGAATCTAACGCCCGGCATCACCCGCCGCGCACACAACTCCGCTACGGCCAAGCCTAGCGATGAGAGGCACGCTATTCGCGGTCGGGTGCATGCCGTTGTTAGATGCGCCGCGTCCACCACGCCGCGCCGCTATCTCATACCAAGTTGCGCTCAAAAATAAGGTTGGAGATGTCCGTAAGCTGCTGAAGGCGCAACATTAATCGTAAAACTCAACCTCATTTTGTTGTGCAACTTGGTATCACGCGCCTGACACCTTGGTGCTCAAACTCCACCTGCGTCTCAGTGAACCGCCTCCCTTGATCCTCGCGCTCCTCCTGCTTGTACGCCACCGGCACGGCCTGCGCAATTTCCCACCGCGCCGTCACTTCCCTCCCGCCCGGGGCGTACTCCACAAGCGAGACGTCGCGTCGCCTGCCGTCTTCACCTCCGGCCTCAGCCTGCCGATACCACACGAGCACAGGATCGTCGTCCGACGCCGGGTACCCAATCACTCCCCTGCCAACTGGGATCAATCTGCATCCCCAGGGAAGAAGGTCCTGCACGAAGGTTATGGCGGCTAGCTTGCGCCCCTCCAATTCAATGTAAATAGGGTGATATGCCTCTTGTGGCGGTTTGCCGGGCGCGGGGTGCTGAGAGCTGTGCACCGTGTGCGCCATGGACGCGACAACCACTAAGAGGGCTACCATCAGCGTGTTCCGTGTTTTATTCATCAGAAGTTCCTTTC
>JANOGZ010000835.1:0-6297 GCA_031406255.1 Pyrinomonadaceae bacterium
CCAGCCTTCAGGCTGCTCTGACAAGCACGCTAAAGCGTGGACTCTCAACGCGGGTCGCACTCGATTGAGAACCGATAAAAGTCCGCAGATCAAAACACAGCTCATGCACGTCACGCGGGTCGAACTGGACAACATTAAATCTTACGAGCGCGCCGAATTCGCTTTCGAGCGCGGCACGATCGCGATCGTCGGGCAGAACGGCGCGGGGAAAACTACGATTCTCGAAGCGATCGCGTGGTCGCTCTTCGACACGCTCGAATATAGCAAGGATGATTTCCTGCGGCGCGGCGCTAAAAAAGGCTCGGTGCGCGTCACGTTCGAAAGCGATCTCGACCAGCGGCAGTATACCGTCTACCGCGATACGGGCCAGGGCTACTACGTTTTTGATCCGGGCCTCGGCGTGCGTATCGCCGAGAAGAAGACGGATGTCCGGGCTTTCCTTCATCAGCATCTCGGCATTGAACCCGGCACCGATATGAAGGCGCTGTTTCGCTCTGCGATCGGCGTGCCGCAGGGGCTCCTGACCGCCGATTTTCGCGAAACCCTCAGCGAGCGCAAAGCGAAGTTTGACCGCTTGCTCAAGGTCGAGGAATACCGCGAGGGGGCCAAGCGACTGGGCGATACCATCAATCTCATTCGTGAACGCGCGACGGAAGCGCGCGTGCGCATCGCGGGCGCCGAAAGCCAGCTAATGCGCTACGACGATCTGGTCGCTGAGCACCGGCTGGCCGCCGCGGGAGCGAATGAGTTGAGCGTGACGCTCGCCGACTTAGGGCGCGAGATAAAGCGCCGCGAACGCGCGGTCAGCGAAATGGACGAGGCCGAGGGGCGCGTCACCGAAACGCGCGCTTTGCTCGAACGTCGCGGCGTCGCGCGCGAGGCCGCGACGCGGCGCTTTCACGATCTACAAAACGAGCTTGAGACGGCCCGCCGCGCCGCCGACAGGCAACGGGCGACCGAGGCGGATTACCGCGCTCACCTGGCGGCGCTCGAACAGCTTCGCACGCTCGAGACCGAGCGCGCCGAGCGCGATCGCCTGCGCGGTGAGGCGGGGGATGCGGCGCGCCTCCTCGTCTCGGCCGGGAGCGATGTACGCCGTCTCGAAGATGCGCTCGACCGCGCCGCGCGCGCCCGCGACTCGCTGGCGAAGCTGGCGGGAGAGATAAATACGCAGGAAGAGCTTGAAAGAGAGCGTGACCGGCTGCGCGATCTGCTCGCGCAGGCGCGTCACGCGCGCGACCGCCTCGTCCGGCTCGACGGCGAGCTTGAAGAGTTACGCGCGCTACACGCGCAGACACGCGAGCGCGTGCGCGCCGCCGAAGGCGCGGGCGACGCGCAGGAGCGGGTCGAACAGCTTGAGAGCGAGCGCCTCGGAGTTGAAACCAGGCTGAGCGGCGTGGAGAAGAATTTAACGGCGCGCGAGCATCTGACGAAGCAGCGCAAAGAACAGGCGCGCGAGGTGGAGCGCATCCGCCGCAGCGTGGCATCGATCGAGCGCGCGACGCGCCAACTCGAAAAGAGCGCCGTCGGGGCCGAGCGCACCGGTGAGCTCGAAACGCGCGAGCGCGAGCTGGCGCAGCAGGCCGCACGCCTCCGCGCCGCGATCGAGCGCGATGAAAAGATACGCGCCGAAGTCAAAGGCGGGCTCTGTCCTATTCTCGGCGACCGCTGCCAGAGTTTCAGCGAAGGGCAGAGCTTTGATGGCTACTTCACGAACCAGCTGGCGACAAATCGGGCGCAGCTGGCGGTGGTTGAAAGAGAGTCTACCGAAGTAGTGGAAGCCGTGCGCGGCGCGCGCGCCGCGACGACGGCCGCCGCGCAACTCGAAAGAGAGGGCGCGCGTCTCCTCGAGGAGCGCGCCCTTCTCGCCCGACATGAAGAAAAGCTCGCCAGCATTGACGGCGAACTGGCCGGGCTTGCAGAGGCCACGCCGGAATTGCTGGACCGTCTGCAAATACAAATCTCGGGTCTTGATGGGGTCTTGAAAAATGCGCGCGAAGATGTGAAGCGCTACGCCGAACTGGAGCCGCTGCGCGAGCGCCTGCGGGAAATCGAGGTGGAAGGCAAACGCAAGCGTGAGGAGCGTGATGAACAGGCCGCCGTCGCCAACGCGGTGGACTCTCTCGAGCGCGAAATCAGGGAAACCGAAGAGGGACTGCGGGCGCTCCATGATCCGCGCGGTCGCGCCGTCGCCCTGCGTGCCGAAGCGGAGCGCGAAGAAGAAGTAAAAGCGGAAATGCAAGGGGCGCGCGACGCTCTGCGGGCCCTCGAACAACAAAAGAGCGCGCTCGATGAACGGCTCGAGCGCTTCAAAGAACTCGACGACAGATGGTCGAAAACCATCGAGCGGCGCGAGGGGACGATCGAGGCTTACCGCGAGCACCTGGCAAGCGCGGCGCTCGCCGGGACCCTTCCGGCGCGCGAGGCGGAAGCAAAGCAGGCGGAAGAAGAAGCGGCGCAGGCGTCGCGCGATGCCGAGGATGCGCAGCGGGAGCACCAGCAGGCCGCGGCCGCTTATGATCGTGAACGGCACGGGATCGAGCGCGGGCAATTGGCGCTGGCGCGCGAAAGCGCTGCGGCGACCGCCGCGCAACTCGACGCCGCGCGCGGGCGCGAAGCGGCGCTGGACGCGGAGATCACACGCCTGAACGTCGTCCGCGACTCGCTGCGCGATGAGTTTCGTGCCAAAGAAAGGCTGGAAGAACTGCACGAGGCGACCGACTTTGTGCGCGATATACTCAAACAGGCCGGCCCGCTTGTGACCGAGAGTTATCTCTACAATATATCGATTGAAGCCAATCAGTTCTTCCGTGATATTACGGGCGAAGCCGGGCGCGCGCTGCGCTGGACGCGCGATTACGAAATCATGCTGGAAGAGGGTGGCTACGAACGCTCGTTTGTGAATCTTTCGGGCGGCGAGCAGATGGCCGCCGCGCTGTCTGTGCGCCTCGCGCTGCTTAAACAGCTTTCCGATATCCGGATCGCGTTCTTCGACGAGCCGACGGTCAATATGGACGCAAAGCGACGCGAAGGGTTCGCCCAGCAGATCGGGCAGGTGCGCCATTTCGACCAGCTTTTCGTCATCTCGCACGATGACACATTCGAGGAGACGGTCGATCACGTTCTCACCCTCGGCGCACGTCAGGCGGAGGAGGCGGTGGCGTGAAGCGGGTGCGCAAGGAAGTGGCGATCTATTGCGACGGATCAAGCCTCGGTAACGGGCAGGCGGCGACACGTGCGGCCGCCGCCGCGCTGCTCGGCTATCGCGATGTCTGGCGCGCGGTCGGCCTGTACCTCGGCACGGCGACGAACCAGCAGGCGGAGATCGCCGCCGCCGCGATCGGTCTTGAGCATTTGCGCGAGCCGTGCCGCGTGTTACTGAAGACTGATTCACGCTATGTCGTCGAAACGATGAATGGTCGCTTTCGCCGCAAGTCGAACCACGAATGGTGGGCGCGACTCGATAAAGCGGTCGATGACCACCGGATCGAATGGGAGTGGATCAAAGGCCACGCCGGACACGCCGCACAGGAGGCCGTTGATCAGGCGGCGCGACGCATCGCCGCGCTCGGCCGCGTGGACGAAAGCGTGCTGCGCGCCGCGGCCGAAGCGGTGGAAGGGTTATCCTCTGCGCCAGCAGCCTGAGCGCGGCCGCGGGTGGCGCGCATTCCGCTGTCCGTTGTCAAGAATTAGCAGTTGGTATTTACATTCGCTATTTATTCATGTTCGCCACTACAGCCTCCATCCTCACACGTTCGCTCGTCCGCTTTGTGCTGCTGGTGGCGCTTTGCGCGGCGGGCGCTTTCGCGCAGAAGAGGCGCGGCTGGGAGTGGCAGAACCCGCTGCCGCAAGGCAATCCGATTTATGCCGTGCGTTTCGCTGAAGACAAAGCGCATGGCTGGGCCGTCGGCGCGGATGGCGTGATCCTCCGGTCTCAGAACGGCGGTTTCCTCTGGGAAGGACAGATGTCTCCGGTCACGACCACGCTGTATGGCCTGTTTGTCAGGAATCGAAATGCGGCGGTCGCCGTCGGCGCGCGTGGCGCGGTCGTGACGACGGATAATGGCGGGCGCAAGTGGAAGCTCGTCCAGACGGACGTGCGCGACCATCTCTACAGCATCGCCTTCGCCGGAGACGCTCTCCAGCAGGGGTGGGCGGTCGGGACCTATGGGCGCATCATCACCACAAAAGACGGCGGCCGGACATGGCGCACACAAACGTCGGGCGTGCGTGAGCACCTGTACTGCGTCTCGTTCGCCAGTGAGAGCACGGGGGCGGCCGTCGGTGAGCGCGGCACGCTGCTGGTGACTTCCGACGGCGGCGCGACGTGGGAGAAACAGTCGCCCCGCAGCGAGTTGCCGCTGACGAGCGTGGCTTTCTCCGGGACGAGCGGGAGCGGCGTCGCCGTCGGCTATGGCGGTACGGTTCTGCGCACAGAGGATGGCGGTAAGACCTGGACGCCCGTCGATGTTTTTCAACGCACAGACATTCGTTCGGTCTTCTTTCTGAATGAGCGCTACGGATGGGCGACCGGCGATGATGGCCTGGTGCTGGCGACAGCCAACGGTGGCACGATCTGGCTTCCACTGAGCGTCAAGACGGGCCCGCGGCTTACTACTATTCACTTCGCCGACGAAAGCACCGGCTGGGCGGCAGGCGGCGACGGACTCATCCTGCGCACGGATGATGGCGGGCTTGTCTGGCGGCGCCTGACCGATGGCGCGCGCGACGATCTCTCGGATATTTTCTTCCTCGATGATTCACGCGGTTGGGCGGTTGGGGCGCGCGGTAAGATTCTCTATACGGATTCCGGCGGCAAGCGTTGGACGGTGAGGCCGTCAGGCACCACGCTTCGTCTGAATCATGTCTTTTTCGTCAACGAAACGCATGGTTGGACGGTCGGCGAGCGCGGCTTGATACTGCGCACGACAAATGGAGGCATCACCTGGGCACAGGCATCCGCTGATACCTCTCAAGTTCTGTTCGGCGTCCACTTCCTGGATGCAAAACGCGGACTCGCCGTCGGCGCGCGGGGGACGATTTTGCAAACCCGGGATGGGGGCGAATCATGGCGTCTACGTCGCTCGGGCACCCTGACCTGGCTCGAAGCCGCTTTCTATATTGATGAAAAGCGGAGCCTTGCCGTCGGCTCACAGGGGACGATTCTACGCACCGAGGATGGCGGCGAAAGCTGGCGCTTCGTTGAAGTAAATGCCAAAGAATGGCTCTATGGGATTAATTTCGCTGACCGCGAGCGCGGCTACGCGGTCGGCGAGCGCGGCATCATCCTGCGCACGGATGACGGCGGCGCGACATGGAAAGATCAGGAGAGCCCGTTCAAGACCAATCTTTATTCGGTTGCTGTGGCGGGGCGTGATGAGGCGCTCGTCGTCGGTGATCAGGGTCGCGTGCTCCTGACCAAGGACGGCGGCGCGACGTGGGAGACGCAGCCGACTATTACCAGTGTGCCGCTCTTTGCAGTCGCTTATCGCGGCGGCACGGCCGCCTGGGTCGCCGGGCGCGGCGGCACGATTCTGCGGCGCACAGAGGCCATCGCCACCATCAAATTACCGCGCCCGAAACTTCCGCCCGCGCTGCGGGGGGGCGCCCCCAGGCTCGACACTCAAGACGCGCCCGAGCTATCCATTGACGACGGCGATATCCCGCGCGCGGCGCCGCCTCCGGATAAACTCCCGCCGCCATTGTAAGGCAAAATAGATGAAGCGCAGGACGGCGGTGATGGATCGTCGCCTCCTGCGCCTCTCTAAACTTGGACGCTCTAAGATGAGTGAGCTTCTATGATCTCAAACCCGCACGCGATGCTCTTTCGCAAACGAGTAGGCGGTATAAGCCGCGATGATGTGGCATACCCAGCCGAGCATACCGCCCGTTCCGATCCAGAAACCGGGCGTCAGGATAAGCCATAGAATACCGGCCAGGATTCGGCCGTTGTAGATTTGCCCGACGCCGGGAACGATTAAGCTAAGAACTCCTGCCAAAACGGGATCACGCATTTTCACCAAATCACCTCCCTCGCCACCCTATACGTCTGTACCCGACGCTTTGTTCACCGCAAGCCACCGGGAAGGATGAAAACGCTCTGCTGCTCACGGCTGACCGCGACGGCTTTCTACGGTTCTTCAACGCGGCGCACATCAATAATCTCACCGCGGAAGGTTCGCAACAGTTGCTGTACGGCCGGATGATTTTCGGCCATTTCACGCAGGCGCTGTGCTTCGTCCGACTGCGAGATATTCTTATCGTCACTCACGCCTGCCTCCCCCACAAGGATCCGCA
>JANOGZ010000841.1:0-1145 GCA_031406255.1 Pyrinomonadaceae bacterium
GACGGTCGCGCCGATGACGACTTCACCCAAATCTCGCACATAGACGGGGACGCCTTCCTTGCCCGTTTTGACGACGATGTTACTGATGTCGTCGGCAGACTCGACGAGGCCGATCCCACGCAGGAGATATTGCTCCTGGCCGTGCTCGATGTAAGCGCCGCCGACGTTTGCGTTGTTCCGGCCCACAGCTTCCAGCACGTCACGAAGGGAGAGGCCGTAGGATTGAAGCTTCATGGGATCGAGACGCACCTGGTACTGCTTCTCCAAGCCGCCGAAACTGTTGACCTCGGTGACGCCGGGCACGCCTAAGAGCTGCCGCCGCACGCTCCAATCCTGAATGGTGCGTAAGCTGGTCGGGTCATAGCCGGAATTGGGAGCGGCCCGGAGTTCGTACTGATAAATCTCTCCGAGTCCGGTTGAGATCGGTCCCATCTCCGGCGAGCCGATCGATTCGGGTACTGACGCGCGCGCCTGCGAGAGCCGTTCGAGCACGAGTTGGCGGGCGAAGTAGGTATCAACCGAATCGTCGAAGACGACCGTTACGGCGGAGAGACCAAATTTAGAGACCGAGCGAATCTCCTCGATGTCGGGCAGGCCCGACATCGCCACTTCGACCGGGAAAGTGATCTGACGCTCGATCTCCAGCGGCGCTAAGGAAGGCGCGGCGGTCAACACCTGCACCTGTACGTTCGTCACGTCGGGCACAGCGTCAATGGGAAGGCGCCGAAAGCTGTACAGCCCTGCGCCGATCATGATTGCTACCATCAGCATCACGAGGAGGCGCTGCTTAATTGAGAAGCGTATGAGTGCGTTAATCATCAGTGTCCGTGCTCCCCCATTTCACCCTTCATCATCTGTGTCTTGAGCGTGAAGCTGCCCTTTGTCACCACACGATTACCGAGAGACAGTCCGCTCAAGATTCGCCGGTAGCCGTCTGCTTCACCGCCCACCTGCACGTCGCGCACTTCAAACGCTCCGGCTTCATCCTCTTTAGGGATGAAGACCATAGAGCGGTCGCCGATGCGCTGGATGGCTTCTGATCGAACCATCAACTCTACGCCTTGGCCTGAGCCGGTGCCGGTCTGAAATCCGACCTCGACGAACATCCCCGCCTTGAGTCGCTCGCCGGGATTGCTGGTCTCGAT
>JANOGZ010000899.1:0-2676 GCA_031406255.1 Pyrinomonadaceae bacterium
TTTCCGGTCCTGCAGGCCGCCATTCGCACACGGCTAACCGATGAAGGATAATCGTCAGCGTTGAGCAGTCAGCGCTCAGCTTTCAGCTAACATAAAGAAGCGCGCGCCGGCGCCCGGCGCGTCATGACAGATCGACACCACAGATGACCGGCTGACCGCTGATGGCTGACTGCTTACGAATAATCATTCGCCGCGCGCCTGAAATTCACACTCAATCGAAATGGATCAGCCTTCAGGGTCAGTAATAAAAGCAAATCGTCGGCGTTCTCGGTCTGAACGTCTGACCTGTGCGTTATGCAGCAAACATACATCAATGAGTTAGCGCACCACGTCGGCGAGGAAGTGACGCTTCGCGGATGGGTTTACAACTTACGCTCGAGCGGAAAGCTGTTGTTTCCGCAACTCCGCGATGGAACCGGCATCGTTCAATGCGTCGTGCTGAAGAAAGCAGTTCGCCCGGAGGTGTGGGAGGCGCTGAAAGGGCTCGGTCAGGAATCGGCGTGCGTGATACGCGGGAGCGTGCGGGCGGATGAGCGCGCGCCCGGAGGCTTCGAAGTCGATGTGACGGACACGGAAGTCGTGCAAGCGGTCGAAGGCTATCCGATCACACCGAAAGAGCACGGTACGGAGTTTCTGATGGATCACAGGCATCTGTGGCTGCGTTCGCGCCGCCAGCATGCGATCCTGAAGGTGCGCCACACGGTGGTGCGCGCCACACGCGACTTCCTCGACGGAGAAGGATTCACGCTCTGCGACGCGCCGATTCTGACGCCGGCGGCCTGCGAGGGCACGACGACGCTCTTTGAAGTCGATTATTTTGACGAAAAGGCGTACCTGACCCAGTCCGGTCAGCTCTACAACGAAGCGACCGCCGCCGCCTTCGGCAAGGTCTATTGTTTCGGCCCGACCTTTCGCGCCGAGCGCTCGAAGACGCGCCGGCACCTGACCGAGTTCTGGATGGTCGAGCCGGAGATGGCTTATGCGACGCTCGACGACGTGATGGATTTGTGCGAGCGATTTCTCTCCTCCATTGCGGGCCGCGTTCTCGATGAGCGGAGGGAGGAATTAAAAGTTCTCGAGCGTGAGACGACGAAACTGGAAACGATCGTCGCGCCTTTCCCGCGCCTTCACTATGATGAGGCGGTAAAAATTCTTCACGAAGGGCACGAATCGGGCGCGCTCGAAACGCGCTTCGAGTGGGGCGGGGATTTCGGCGCGCCGGATGAGACCTACATCTCCAGCCGCTTTGAGCGGCCCGTGATGGTTCATCGCTATCCGGCGGCCGTCAAAGCGTTTTACATGGCGCGTGACACGGCGCGACCGGAGCTGGCGCTCGGCGTCGATGTGCTCGCCTCGGAAGGCTATGGCGAAGTGATCGGCGGCGGCGAGCGCGCGACCTCGCTCTCATACCTTGAGGAGCAGATCGCGGCGCACGACTTGCCGCGCGCGGCGTTCGAGTGGTACCTGGACTTGCGTCGCTACGGCAGCGTCCCGCATGCCGGATTCGGGATGGGCATCGAGCGCTGTACGGCATGGATGTGCGGCATCGAGCACGTGCGCGAAACGATTCCATTTCCGCGCATGCTCTACCGGTTGAGACCCTAGGGCGAGCGGCGTGGCGAGACTGATGGAAGAACATCTGCGTTCGGAATTCAACGAATGGGCGCGCGCCGGGCGCGGCGCAAAGATGGAGCAGGGGCATCGTCCAGTGGGTGAGCAGGCCATCGCGCGGATGGATATTTTTGAAGGCGCGCGGGTGCTTGATCTCGGCTGCGGCTCCGGCTGGGCGACGCGTCTGCTCGCTGAGCGGGCCGCGCCGGGTCTAACCATCGGAATCGACATCGCGGATGACATGATCGGTGTGGCACAGCGGGAAAGCATCCGGCCCGCGACCGATTCGGTCGCCACCAGCGCCAGACGCGTGGAATTCTGCGTCGCGAGCGCGGCGCGGCTTCCTTTCGGCGATGAATCTTTTACGCATGTCTTTTCGATGGAGTCGCTGTACTACTATCCGGAGATGGCGATGGCGCTCGCCGAAGTACGCCGCGTCCTCCACTCCGGCGGGCTATTTGTGGCGGTGGTCGATCTCTACGGGGAAAATGAAGCGTCGCACCAGTGGATCACGCAGTTGCGTGTTCCGGTGCATCTCTTGAGTACGGGTGAATATCGCGCCGCCTTCGGGCGCGCCGGATTCACCGATATACAAGACGCACGGATCCATGATCCGACGCCGATCCCTCCAGCAGCGTGCTACCGTGGGACATCATTTGCGACGCACGAGGATTACGTGCGCTTCAGAGAAGCGGGTTCATTAATGCTGAGCGGACGGGTGGACAGATGAGTACAACACAGGAACGCATCGTCACGATCTTCGGAGGCTCGAGGTGCGCGGAAGACTGCGAAGAGTATCAACAAGCGCGTCGTGTCGGACAGCTTCTGGCCGAAGCCGGTTATACGATTTGCACGGGGGGCTATCTCGGCGTGATGGAAGCGGCCAGTCGCGGAGCGCACGAGCGCGGCGGGCGCGTGCTCGGGATCGTGATGAATCAATTTAAGGCCGAACCCAACCGCTATCTCACGGATAAGGTCGCGACCTCGCACTTTTATGAAAGGCTGCAGCATCTGATCACCCGCTCGGTGGGTTTCATCGCACTGCGCGGCGGGATGGGCACGGTC
>JANOGZ010000906.1:0-1939 GCA_031406255.1 Pyrinomonadaceae bacterium
TCCCAACGCGCGGGAAGTTGAACCTGTTCACGATGTACTCTTCTCTTCTCGTTCATAGCAATTTGCTTGCGGTCGATCTCCGTTATTTATAGTCTCATCCGGCGTTAGCGCCTAACGCCCGGCATCACCCGCCGCGCACTCAACCTCGCTACGATTAAGTCTTGCATGAGAAGCCCGCTATTCGCGGTCGGGTGCATGCCGTTGTTAGACGTGTCTATGAACAGCTAACCCTGCTTCGATCATCTTCTAATATAGCCGTAATAGATCCTGGTATCGTATTCAATCTCCACCTTCCCGCCAGACTCATATTGATCAAATACTCTCCGCAACCGATTTACCATTAGATCGTACTTCGGATCCTCCTTCATCGGTATATATGAACTCGATAGCAACCTCCCTCTCAGCCCCTCAAAATCAAATACCTGCGCATTACTAAGTACTTCTGTTCTGTATTCGCCGTTCCCAAAGAATCTATTCAGAACTTCCTCATCAACGTTCCTATGATTGACCTGCTCATAATCTATACTGTAATTACTCAACAGATCTTCATACGCTCTCAAGAATTGGGTTGAGTCTGTCCGTCTATCGTTCCATAAGAGCACTACCCAACCACCAGGTTTCATGACCCTCAGGAACTCCCTCCTTGAGCCATCTACATTGAACCAATGGAAAGCCTGCCCAGCAGTTACAATATCTATGCTCTGAGCATCAAGGCCGGTTGACTCGGCAGAACCATCAATGCTTCTGAAGTTTGGATAATGTTTAAGCAATCTCTCAGCAGCCTCCCTCATCTCTCTGTTTGGCTCGATACCGAATACCAGGTTCCCATTCTTCAGGAACATTTCGGACAATATGCCTGATCCTGACCCAACATCGGCGACAATAGAAGATGGCGAGAGATTCAATCCCTGTCGCAAGATGTCGATGGTCCGCTCTGGATAGGAGGGGCGACATTTAATGTAATGATCAACCCTGCTTGAAAATCTCTTGGTAGAATTAGTTTCCATGTCTGCTTTCATACCTTCTGTGAGCCAGCCGGATACTACAAGAAACGTCTAACGCCGGAATTGAGCGGCTGCCTGCATACTGCGAGAATAAGAGACCTCCTCATTGGCAGTCCGCTCCAATGACTTGTTAGGCGGCGGCTTTTGTGAGAACTAGACAAGAAAATACCCTACTTTTCTCTCAGCCAAGAACGAAGCGTAAGAATATATTGCCTTCCCGGACACCCATCTTCTACCGTCGTGAAGATTAGCTTCTTCCCCTTATAACTCCATTTATAAATCCCTGTCTCTATTCCGGGCTGTTGTGTGCAAGCGAGAACGCCTTTTTCATCTGTCAACGTTAACCGCTCTTTCGTTGCGGCAAAGCGTCCTTCAATTATAACGTTGTTATCTTTGGAGATTCGGTATTTGTTCCCTTTGGCGAAGGTCATCTCCCATTTGCCAACGAAGTTGCTCCTGACCTCATCAGGAACACTCGATGGAATATCTTCTACCGCAACAGACATGGTGTATGCGCCAAGTCGCGGCGATGAAGGTTTAGCTGTAAAACCAACGAGCACGAGCAACAGCACTGCTGTCGCTGCCAACAGGGCTAATCTTCGTACCTGTTTTCTCATGTTTTCTCCTTTGTGTCAGTTGGGATAATGGCGGACTTTAACATGAGCATTGCGATTACGAACTGCAAGAATTCTCATCACACGATAGCCGCCTAACGCCCGGCATCACCCGCCGCACATTCAACGCCGCTACGGCCAAGTCTTGCGGATGAAAGCCGCGCTATTCGCGGTCGGGTGCATGCCGTTGTTAGGCGCGGCGTGGCCTGAACCCTCACCTCAAACCCAGCCAATCCCGCAGCGAACTGTCCAAACTGCCGGCATCTGTAGCAGATAAACTCCCGATAGATTTGACAACCAAACTCTGATGTATCGTATAAA
>JANOGZ010000947.1:0-4416 GCA_031406255.1 Pyrinomonadaceae bacterium
GCGGGACAGTTGAAGAAGCTCCGCCCGCAAGACGTCCAAGCGGTCGAGCAGTTGCTGGAACGTTGGACCAGCATAGCACAAGGTGTTTGGGCGGGGAATATTTAGCTTGCTCGCTTTTCCGCGATCTTCATCTCATGACGCCTCTTGTTTTTCTGCCGCGCGGCTTCTTCCCTCGCCCACCGGTCAACCTCTTCACGGTGATAGCGGCGCATCTCGCCCATTGAGGCGCAGGGTAGCGGGTACTCACCATCCGGGCGGGCGGTCCACTTGCGGATCGAATGCACCGTGGTCTCGCCGTCCGGCGTCCGCAACTGCCAGTACTCGGCCAACTGCTTCTCGGTCATCCACACCGGCGGCGGCGCGATCCGCTTCAACTGTTCGGACACCACTCCGGGTAGTTTCTCTTCGAGTTGATTATCAATGTGCTGGTTGATCAGAGATTCAATTGTGATCGGTTCGCTCATTTTAAGTACGCCTCTGTCTGGGCGGGCTGACTTGTCCCGTCGTAAATAGTTTAGGCCGGGTTCGCCCGGCACTTAACACCTCGGCCCTTTCTTTATCGTCGAAAAGAGGTGGCTGTTTCGATCCCGTCCCCACTCCCACCAGTTTTAACGCCCTCTGTTAATGTCGGGTCAAAGTCTTTAAGGGCGTCGGTGCCTTTGCGCGAGCCGGAAAGAGCAAAGCGAGTGCCACGACTAGCCCTCTCACTTCATACACTGCTTTTCTTTTGATTTGCTGGAAAAACAGGCGGGGTTAGGAAACTAAGCGGCAACGCGCGCACTAGAAGTGTCCAGAAAAATCTGGATGATCCAGAAAAATCTGGACGGTCCATCCAGAAAAATCTGGATGATCCAGAGAAATTTCCCACCTCACGGCCACCCACTTCTCGCACTATGGCCTCAACTCTATTGTGGCGGAAGGAGCTAAAAGCTAAGAAATTGGCTGGAGTCCTCATTAAACGGACGTTCCGAGCCGGATGCGAGATGGAAAAATTCTTTACTGGTATACCTCTTGCAGTAGGGTTTTACGTGTGGACGTCATGGGCAATCGGTTTGTATTTGTTCGCCCGCGTCGGGACACGAATTTTAACTCTGCGGAATAGGTCTGAAGCTTGTGAATAGCTCACCAGTGAAAACGAGGGAGACCCCTATGTCGCATCTAGTGCGCCTCGATACAAAGATCGATCAGTTAGCCAAGTACCTGCCTGATCTGCTGCGCGAGATTTCAGAGAAGGACGACGAGCAGATCGCGAGGATTGCGGTCGCCGCACAGCGCTTGGAAAGGTTCGCTTTCCTCGTCCGCGGCGTGTGCGCGTCCGTGCTGAAGCAGCGACATCCACACCGGCTCTCGGGAGGGCGTGGCAAACGCGACCAGTCGGGGCTTGGAATACAAGCTCAAATGGCCCGCCTCGCCGAACAGATCGGGGTTGATAGAAGGACTTTGGAAACCGACGCGCGCATCAAGGACACGTTCTTTCAGGTCGTGGACGAAACTACGCTCGCGCACGCGCACACTTTAGCGCGTGAGTACTACGTCGTCGCGCTCGCGGCGCCGGAGCCGCGAGCCGCGATCAAGGTCGCCTTGGAATGGCGCTCCGACCGGCATTACACCCTGGAAGCCTTTCGTTCCTACGTCCGCGATCTGAAGCGCAATGTGCGGACGGTCGTGCCTGACTCCAGAGCGAACCCGGTTACCGCGCTACGAGTGTCAATCCCGGTAGATGCGCACCGAGCGTTGCTGGAATTGGCCAAGCTTAAAGGTCAGAGCAGAGAAGAAGTAGTTGCCGACGCGATCCTGACTTTACACCGGGCGGTCTTCAAAAAACGCGGCGCGAATCGAAAACATGACGGCGGTCAACTGACGCTCGGAATCTGAGCCATACGGCTCACCCCTCTATTAAAATGGCGGATGAAAACATTCATGATAAACGCGCAGTGATGCGCCGACCGCGCTCTTCGCAAGGGCCGCGCTCCGTCATCGTCAGAACCAGAGTAACGTCCGAAGAAGTGACCTGGCTCTCACAGTGTGCCGCTCAGTTTAATCTGAGCCTGAGCGCCTATACGCGCCTTGTGATCTTATCCCGAGAACTACCGGCCCCTCCCCTGATACGCGAGTCATTAGACCTGCTCAGAGGCATCGGCAACGAGCTTGACGAGGCCGTCGGAGTGCTTCGCTGGTCGTGCGGCCGAGGGGACGTACAGGACGAAGACCTGGAGTTCTTCGAGGAGCGGTGCGGCAAGCTTTACGCGCTGCTAAGAGAGTTGACGGTAACACTGGAGTCCCGATGATCGTTAAAGAGCTCAAAAAATCGGGTGGGGCGGGGGCTCCCCTGTACTACCTGATTATCGATCAGGCAATAGAGCAAGTTCAGGCCAGCCGGGTCGCCGGCATTGCCGTCCACAACCTGCCCGTGATGCCCGGAATACCACGGACACCAGACGCGGCGCACGAGTTGGTGAAATCACTGACTCGAAGCATGAACGACTTCACTAGAAATGCCCGCTTGGGCGCCACCCGGTCCCTCAAGAACGACCTGTTACACGTCGTCGCTTCATTCGACCCAAAGGACGCCGGGCGGTTGGGAAATATCTGCGGCGGGCCTGTCGCCGTCGCCCGTGAACTGGCGCGGGGCGTCGTCGGTGGGGATCGCGCGATGATCTTAATACTGCACGACGGGGCACACCCACACGTCCACATGCTTATCAGTTCTGCCGACACGCTGGGCCGCGCCTGGGATTCTTCTTTTGATCGTTACAAATGGAACAACGAGGCCCGCGAGATT
Source organism: Pyrinomonadaceae bacterium (assembly GCA_031406255.1). Taxonomy (GTDB): domain Bacteria; phylum Acidobacteriota; class Blastocatellia; order Pyrinomonadales; family Pyrinomonadaceae; genus JANOGZ01. The sequence goes on from JANOGZ010000947.1 coordinate 2,783, forward strand.
GAGAGCAGGTACGGGTTAACGCCGCGAACGTTTGACCCCGAGCGGCACTCACTCTCCCCGACGGAACACCGCAGGGTGGAGCAGTGCGGCATCCCTGATCTGCTCGGGCGGATGCGCGCGGCGATCTGCGCGGCGCGGGCTGATTCTCCCGCCAGAAATCTTTTCGAGCATCGGCTGGAAAATGTCGGGATCACTATCAGTGAGAAGAAAGATAAGAGTGGAAAGGTACACGGATGGGTGTTCAATTACGGCGAAGTGAGCGTGAAGGGCAGCGCCATTCACCGGGGCTTGAGCTATCGCACCTTGACGGCGGGCTTCAACCGGGAGCGTGAGGCTTTCGATCCGCGGCACGAGCAGGATGTCCGTAACGTCATGCTCCTGAGCATGGCGGACGAAGATAAGCAGCACGCGTGCGTTCAGCATCCCCGTGCCGGCGTCAGATACTTCGGCATGATGGCCGAGGAATTACGAGCGGGGAGAGTGGACAGAAGCTGGGACGAGGTAGACCGTGCTGTCCACCAGCGCCTCTCCGTAAGAAGGCAGTTAGTGCCCGCGCCTCCTGAATTCATCAAGCTCGAGCGGGCCGAGCTCGTCCCTCTATCCCGCAACACAATCAGGGAGCGTGATGACCAGAGCCGAGGCGGTCGAGATACTTCGGAGGGTCGCGGTCGCTCCGGATTCAGTCGCGGCAGATAAATTCCCGCCGGGCCGTGAAAGTACGATTTAGGCCACGCTGGGCAAACCTTGCAGAAGCGGTGGTACAGAACAGTTCGTCATGAGTTTAATGGACGGAAGATCATGGGCATTAAGTTTGGCTATGGCGAATTTGGGGAGGTAAGGCTGCCGGAATGGAATATGCGAATCAATAATTGAAGGCCGGTAGAAGCATAATAAGATTCAAGAAGCGGTCGGATCGATCTGTACTACCGGCATCGGTCATGAGGGCGACAAGATCGAAAAACGGCGGGCAACAGTCGCCGGTCAAGCCGGGATCAATGATGCCGCGAAGATTTGGTTGGTAGAGAAAACGGTACGTAGAAAAAGGCCGACAGAGACGGGTCCCTTTGAGGCGATCCTAGTTTTCGAGAAGGCGGGACGTGAAGTTGGCTGGTGTAAGTAGCGAAATCCGGGGTTATGGGCGTCGGGGCAATGCGCCGGATAAATCAACGCCGGATTCAGGTCAGGCATTGCGTTGGGGCCGGACGAAGGGCAGGGGTCGGCTGGGGCATGGTGTCAGTGCGGTTTGCAACCCGCCGTCGCCTCCCCTGTCATTATTCGCGGGCGTCTCTTCGTCCCTGTTGATGGCACTAAGGCTTTTGACTGATGGTGATCATTACTGATTCATGAAGAGGAGAGTTATTAGATGGCTTACGGCACAGACATGACACACAGCCTGAGAGGAGTCTTCATCCCGCTCTGGCTCATCGCGCGCCCTGAGATCGGACACGGCGCAAAACTCCTGTACGTCCTGCTGGCTCAAAAGGCCGGCGTTAAAGGCGTGGCCCCCGCGTTTGTTCCTGCTTTGGCGACCGAGCTGGGTGACGATGAGGCGCAGATCTACCGGTACTTAAATGAGCTGGAAAGCCGCGGCTTCGTCGAAGTACGCAGGCAGGGCGCGGGGGATGAAATCCTGC
>JANOGZ010000963.1:0-1059 GCA_031406255.1 Pyrinomonadaceae bacterium
CCTCGAAACCACCCAAGCTCTCGATGAGAAGCCCGCTATTCGCGGTCGGGTGCATGCCGTTGTTAGGCGGGCTCGGATGCTTCAAGCCTCCGCAAATCCGACTCATGATTCACCCCACCCTCATCAATCCTCAAGACCCACTTCGAGCCATGAGCCTGAAGCCATGCGGGCGCAGATTCAACCTTGCCGTGAGCTAAGAGATCGTCCCGATTCCCATGCTCATCCGCATCCTCATCATAAGCTATAAGTATAAGCCCCTCGCTCAAATGAAAGACTGCGCCGTTCTCATCAAGGCACGTATCTTCATGAGATAAACAAAGAATGTCTCCGAACAATCCATTGAAATCTGCACGAACTTTCGGATGATTCATTTTAACCTCTCAACTGCACGCCTAACGCCCGGCATCACCCGCCGCGCACTCAACTACGCACCGGCCAAGTCTTGCGGATGAGAGCCGCGCTATTCGCGGTCGGGTGCATGCCGTTGTTAGGCAACGCCGTCGGCTGAAAATCATATTGGTAGATCACTCTTCCCATCCACACTCACTTGGGACATCAACTCTCTGTATCTCATCTCATTCTCATAGTAAGTGCGCCTACCCGACCCATACCCAGCTATAAACATGATAAGGACGAAGAAGGACGAGACGATGAGCGATACATGCTCTCCACCGCGCACAAAACTTTCGTCGTTCTGAAGCCATAATCCTGCTGGAATTCCTACCCCAAGGATTAAAGACGTAATAACTGCCTCTCTCATGGCATAGCGTGTCTGGCCCTTTCTTCGAATAATTTCCCATCGCCGGAGGAGATACTTATCTCTGCTCCGATCTCGCGATTCCTTCCAAGTTCTCCAAGGATTCTGCATGTTCGCTTACTCAATAGAAAGGGGCCTAACGCTCGGCATCACCCGCCGCGCGCACAACGCTGCCACGGCCAAGTCTAGCGATGAGAGGCACGCTAATTCGCGGTCGGGTGCATGCCGTTGTTAGGTTGCCCCCGGCAGCTGAAACTTACGTCGCGTCGATGCCTCATCCCGCGCCACCCAGTACACCAACC
>JANOGZ010000972.1:0-1688 GCA_031406255.1 Pyrinomonadaceae bacterium
CTGAAATTCGCGCGCTTCCGGTTCACCCGCGCACATCCCTCGTTCGTAGTCGTTGCCGGTCTCGCAGGCCGCCACCTCCGTCTGCAAAGCCCGGGCGGGATTGAAAAATGTCCGCGCCAGCGCGAGCGGCTCGAATATTTCGCGCCGCGCGAGTTCGGCGAGGGGTGCGCCGGTGATCCGTTCGAGCAGCAGGCCGAGCGTGATGAAACCGAGATCGCTGTAGGTCACGCGCGCTCCCGGCGCGCTGTTGAGCTTCGCTTCGGCAATCACTTCGAGCGTGCGTTCGCGCCGGCCGCCGGTCAGGATGTAGAGCGGTAGCCACGCCGGAAGCCCGGAGGTGTGCGTGAGCAAATGGCGAACGGTGAGAACGCGCTTGTCGCTTTGATCGAATTCGGAAAGGTATCGCGCGACGGGAGCATCCACCTCCAGCCTCCCGCGCTCGATCAAGCGCGCCGCAAGGAGCCCTGTGACGAGAGGTTTCGTGAGCGAGGCGAGATCATAGATCGTGTCGAGCGTGGCGGCGCGGCCGATTTCGGATCCTTCGCGCAAGAGGACGGCGTCGCCGAGTGCGCCGGCGAGCCGCACGCGCTCTCGCTCGGCGACGAGATAAACGGCCGACGGGAAATCGCCGGCGGCGATTCGTTCCGCCAGCAGCGCTCGAATAGTCTCGTCGCCAGTCGTCAGTTCAGTTATCGTGGACACACATCACCCGGCGCCGTAGTAGTGGCAGGTTACTTGAAAGCGCTCAGACCGGCGCGCGTCGCGTGGGTGTGGATACGTTCGAGCGCGCGCAGCGCCAGCGCGAGCGCGCGGCGTCCCTCCACGCCCGGCACGGGCGACACCGTTTCCCCGCGCGCGGCGGCGAAAAAGGTCTCGATCTCGGCGCGCAGCGGTTCGATATCGACGATATCGAGATGGCGCACGTTGACGCCGGGCCACGCTCCGGAAGCGGACGGCGGTGCGAGACTGCTGATCGACGCAAACCGCGTGGCGTAATCCACCGCGATATAATCATGCGGCTGAAAGAAACGCATCTTGCGGATTTTCTCCGTGCCGACGCGCGACGCGGTGATGTTGGCGACCGCGCCGGAAGCAAACTCCAGCCGCGCATTGGCCGCGTCCACACGATCGGTCAGAACGGGAATGCCGACGGCGTGCACTTCCGTCACCTCCACCTCAGAGCCGACGAGCCACTGCACGATATCGAGATCATGGATCATCACATCAAGCACGACGTCGATATCGAGCGAGCGGGCGGTAAACTGGCCGACGCGATGAATCTCGAAATAGAGCGGCGCGCGCACGTGCGGGCGCAGCGCGACGAGCGCCGGATTGAAGCGTTCGAGATGCCCGACCTGAAGGACGGCGCCGCTGCTTTCCGCCGCCGCGATCATTCGATCGGCTTCTTCGAGCGTGCGCGAGATCGGCTTTTCGACGAGCACATGAACGCCCGCTTCGAGCAGCGGACGGGCGAGCACGCTGTGCGCTTCGGTCGGTACGGCGAGACTCACGGCGTCCACCCGGCCGATCAGCGTTCGCCAGTCCGTCGCCCAGGCGGTTTCTCTCTCGGAGGCGACCGCGCGCGCGACCCCTTCATCACGATCACAGACCGCGACGAATTGTGTCTGGCCCGCGGCGGCCAATGCGGCGTGGAGACGCGCGTGTTGCTTTCCCAGATGGCCGACGCC
>JANOGZ010000996.1:0-5684 GCA_031406255.1 Pyrinomonadaceae bacterium
CGCGGATATCGTGATGGCCTTCGATGAGTGTACGCCGGGGCGCGCCAGCGTTGAGGAAGCGCGCCGGAGTATGGAACTGACGGCGCGCTGGGCCGCGCGGTCGATGGCGCGCTTTCGCATCCTGCAGCAGGAAGGAATGGATGCCGGGCGGAGACCGGCGGCCGACCGGAAGCTGAACGGCGCGCAGGCGCTGTTTGGAATCGTGCAGGGCGCGACGCACGAGGAACTCAGACGCGAGAGTCTATCGCGCACGGTCGACCTGGACTTCGACGGTTACGCGATCGGCGGCCTCAGCGTCGGTGAAGAAAAAAGCGTGATGTATGGCGTCATCGAACAAATCGCGCCGCTGATGCCGCCCGCCCGCCCGCGCTATCTGATGGGTGTCGGGACACCGGAAGACCTGGTCGAGGGGGTCGCGCGCGGCGTCGACATGTTCGATTGCGTGTTGCCGACGCGCAGCGGCCGAACCGGCCAGGCGTGGACTTCGCGCGGTCGCTTGAACGTCAAAAACGCGCGTTGGGCAAACGACTCGCGCCCGCTCGATGAGCGCTGCGCCTGTTCGGTCTGCCGGCGTCACACGCGCGCTTACCTGCGCCATCTGTATGTGACGGGCGAGATGCTCGCGGGCATACTCCTGACGCATCACAATCTCGCTTTCTTCCTTGACACCATGAGACGCGTCAGGCAAGCTATTCGGTCTGGCGATTTCACCCGATTTAGGCGAGAGTTTTTAGAGCAAGTCGGTTTTGGCGTCGAGTGAATTTCCATGTTCTCTCGTCGTCGCTGTTTCGTTCCGCACGCTTTTGAGCGGCCCCCGGTGTTTTGCGCTGACGGAGCGCGACCGTGGCCTTCGCTGTGGTAAGACCGGAACGGCCCGCGGCGTGCGTCTCGCGCTTGCCCGGAGAGAAGTAGGGCATCTCAACCTGAAACCTAGATGATTACATTCGCTCTTTTCTTGCAACAACCTACGGCGGGAGGTACGGGGAGTTTCCTCATCCAGATGCTCCCGCTGTTTCTGATCTTCGGCGTCTTCTACATGTTTCTGATCAGGCCGCAGCGGAAGCGGCAGACGGAACTGCAGGAGATCATCGCGGGATTAAAAGCGGGCGACCGCATCGTGACGACCGGTGGCATCATCGCCACCATCACGGCCGTCCGCGATACGACTCTTCTGATCAGAAGCGCTGATAAATCTATCCTCGAAATTTCACGCTCGGCCGTGGCCGGATTGCAATCGGAAGAACCAAAGGGAAGTTAGCCGAGAGCCGTGCTCTTTCGGAGAGAGCACGATTCGACATGTTCAGGTCGTTTTCAAAGATGAAAAAGAATCTTCTGCAACGTTTCATTATTATTATCGTCGTCACGCTCGGTTCGCTCTATATCGTCATCGGGCCGCGGCGCGCTCCGAAGTTGAGCGATTTCACGCTGGCCGGCATCAATCAGACGCTGCGGGAAAATATCCGTCTCGGACTCGACCTCAGGGGCGGCTCGCATCTCGTGATGCAGGTCAAGACCGAGGAGTACCTGAAGCGTTTGACGGAGAACACGGCCATCGCCGTGCAGAATGCGGCCAAGGATGGCGGCTTCGCCGTCAAAGAGGCGCGACCCGAAATATCCGGTGGCAACTACCGTATCGTGCTCGAAGCGAACGACGCCGCGAAGGTCTCCGAAATACGCGAGGCGCTGCCGAAGAAAGTGGATCTCAATGACTGGTCGGCCTCGGCTGATGGTAATAAGGTCGTCTGGGAATTAACGACGGCCTCGCAGCGCGCTCTGAGCCAGCAGGCGGTTGATCAGGCGTACCGTATTATCGATAGCCGCATTAACGCCATCGGCGTCGCCGAACCGACGCTCCAGGAACACGGCGCGAAGGGCTCACACCAGATCCTGTTACAGATGCCCGGCATCCAGGATCCGGAACGGGTGAAGAAGATTCTGGTCGGCGAATCGCGCCTCGAATTAGTGCACGTCGTCAGCCCGCCGAGCCCGGCCCCATCGCAGACCTATGCGACCCAGGAGGAAGCCATTGCTTCGCTCGGGGGCAGCGTCCCCTCGAACCGCAGAGTTTTGCCTTATACCGACCGCGATGACGCGGCGACCGGCGCCGAAGCCGAGAAAACGGAGCAGCCCAAGCGCTGGGCGGTGGTCGAATCACCGCCCGTCATCACGGGAAGCGAACTGCGCGGCGCCACTGCCGCCTCGAGTACCGGCAGCGACAAGGAATATCAGGTAAACTTCGAACTTAAGCCAGCGGGCGCGGAGAAGTTCGGGCGCTGGACCGGCGCCAACATCAATCAGTATATGGGCGTCGTGCTCAACGACGAGGTCAAGTCGATCGCTTACATCAAATCGCAGATTACCGATTCGGGCGAGATCAGCGGACGCTACACAAAGGAATCGGCGGGCGACCTGGCGCTCACGCTGCGTTCGGGAGCCTTGCCGGCCCCGCTGGTTTACCAGGAAGAAAGAACGGTCGGCCCGAGTCTCGGCGCGGATTCGATCAGGGCGGGCGTGACGGCCTCGATCGCCGGTCTGCTGTTCGTGGTCGTCTTTATGCTCGTCTATTATCGCGGTTCCGGCGTCAACGCCGTCATCGCCCTGCTGCTGAATTTGATCCTGACGGTGGCGGCGCTCGTCGTTTTTGATGCCACGCTGACGCTGCCCGGCATCGCCGGTCTGATTCTGACGATCGGTATGGCGGTCGACTCGAATGTGCTGATCTTCGAGCGGATGCGTGAGGAATTGCAAACCGGCAAGACCATCGCCTCCTCTGTGGATCAGGGCTTCGCACGCGCTTTTGTGACGATCATCGACACGCACGTGACGACCATCGTGGCGGCGATGTTTCTGTTCGTCTTCGGCACGGGACCGATTCGCGGTTTTGCCGTGACGCTGGTGCTCGGTCTGCTCGCCAACCTCTTTTCAGCCGTCTATGTTTCGCGCACGATCTTCCTCTGGTTGATCAACCGTAGGGGAAAACGCATGGAATCGCTCAGTATTTAGAAGCGTCACCGGTGACACTGACGGACGGGCGTAAAATCGCACCGGCGACGTATCTTCTCGGTCTCGTCTGTTAGTTTTTCAGGCTGTTACTGCCATGTTTCAAATATTCAAACAAGTTAATATCGACTGGCTCGGCCACCGCCGCCTTCTGCTCTTCTTCTCGACTCTCCTGCTGCTGGGCGGGCTGGCCTCGGCGATCGTCCGGCAAGCGGCGCCGGGAGGCACCGATGCCTTCAACCTCGGGGTGGATTTTCGTGGCGGCACGATGGTGACGGCCAAGTTCAAGCAGCGCCCGGCGGATGATGAGATCCGCGCCGCGCTGGTGCGCAGCGGCATCACCGATGCCGTCATTCAACCGGTGGCCGATAAGAAGGACGAGGTCCTCATTAAGGTGGCGCAGCAGGGCTCCGTCGATGCCGCGGTGGATCAGGCGCAGGTTGACATCGGGCGCACCCGCGTGGCCGAAGCGCTCGCCACGTTTGGCCCGGAAGCCGGCGCCGAAATCATCGGCACGGATGCCGTCGGGCCGGTCGCCGGTCGCCAGTTGCGCAACCAGGCGATCACGGTAACGCTGCTGGCGCTGATCGGCATCCTGCTCTACATCGCTTTCCGCTTCGAATGGACGTACGGCGCGGCGGCCGTCATCACCGTCTTTCATGACGTGCTGGTGACGCTCGGCTTCTTCTCTGTTTTTCAGTGGGAGGTGAGCCTGACGGTGATTGCCGCGCTCCTGACGCTGGTCGGGTTCTCCGTTAATGACACGATCGTGACCTTCGACCGCATCCGCGAAAACCTGCGCCTGCACCGGCGCGATTCGCTCTACAAGATCACCAATGATGCGATCAATCAGACGCTCTCGCGCACGGTCATCACCGGCGGGCTCGTCTTCCTCTCGGTCCTCGCACTGGTCCTCTTCGGCGGCGAGGTGTTGCGCGGCTTTTCGCTCGCGCTCTTTATCGGCGTCATCGTCGGAACCTATTCGACGATCGGCATCGCCAGTCCGATTATGGTCTGGTGGCAGCAACGCCTCGAACCCTCGAACCTGCACTCGGCCGGGGTCCCGGCCAGAGAAAGCGGCGGCGCCCGCCGCTCTCCGGCTGCTGTCGGCGCGCGAAATGCCAAAGCGGGCGCGGGGGTGACGCGCCAAACGCAGGGCCTGACGCGCTCATAAGTCTCGATCGCGAAGGGCGAAATAGATTTTTACTCTTGACTTACGTGCGGGTTGCGACATAGACTCTAGCGCGTTGCTGGCCATTTGAATAGCATCACAAACGCGCCCGTCTTGCCCCACAGGTGCAGGACGGACGTTTAGTGTGGTTGTTTGTGCTGAAGTGGCGGGCCGAAGTCATTCCCTGCGCAGTGGGCAACGCTTGCCCCCTAACGCGGCGCGCTTCTAGCGTCCCGGTTGCCACTACTGCTGCTCCCTAATTCTTTAAGGTTAATTTAATCCCAGCGGGCGTTTTTGTTGACGACGTTATAAGAATCGCGATAGTTCCCGACGAGCGCTTATACAGATTGACAGATTCACGCCCCCTGACCCTGACCTGGCACCGGAAGAGGGAGGATATCCAATATGTTCGATAGTCTGGTCGAGTCCGGTTCGCATAAGCAGGACATTGCGCGAAAAGGCTCGTTCTTTCTCGGTACACTCATCGTCTACGCCATCGTGCTGGTAGCGTTGGGCATCACAAGCATCTACCTGTATGACGCGCATCTGGATAACCAGAATCTCCAATTGGTGACTCTGGTGGCGCCCGTACCCATGCAGGCAGCCGAAGAGCCGAAGCCGGAGACGAAAGAGGAACCCAAGCCGGCCGCCAGCACTGAGCGGCAGGTGACGATGCGGCAGGAAATCTCCGTCATCGCGCCGGTCGTCAAGTCTCAGGAAGTTGCCAAGGCGACGACGCGCGAGGTCGCGCGCAACGTACCGGTCGTCATCGGTAAAAAAGATTTCGACGCCGCCGTCAGCAGCGGCCCGATCAATCCGGGTGTCGGAGTCGGCACGGGCGGCACGGGCACCGGCACCGGCCCGGCGATCAGAGTCGACGACGACGATCCGCCGCCGCCGCCGAAGCCGGCGCCGACCCCGCCGAAGCGTACCGCTCCGATCTCGGGCGGTGTGCTGAATGGCAAGGCGATCAGCAAGCCGACGCCCGCCTACCCGGCCATCGCCAAGGCCGCGCGCGCGTCCGGCGCCGTGACCGTCCAGATCGTCGTCGACGAGGGGGGGCGTGTGGTATCGGCAAACGCGGTCAGCGGCCACCCGTTGCTGCAGCAGGCAGCCGTGCAGGCCGTGCGCCAGTGGCGGTTCTCGCCGACGTTGCTGTCGGGCCAGCCGGTCAAGGTGTCCGGCGTGGTTACAGTTAATTTCGCTCTACAGTAGCAGGGCGCACGGGCGCGACTTGTCAAAGACAGCGTTTCGGGGCCGAACACGTTTGACCCGCGCCGCTGCCTTGAGAAGCGCTCTCATCTACTTCTTACGAAACCCTTTTGGAGGAGTTTACCGTGACTATTCTAATGAGCTTTCTCGGAACAAAGAGCCTGAGCTTTCTCGTGTTCCTGTGGCAGGAAGCTGCCAAGGCTGGCGAGGGGGATCTCGGCGCTGAATTTACGATGGTCGAAATGCTTAAGAACCTGGGAGGCGTCGGCCTCACGGTGGTTGTCATCCTGCTGCTGATGTC
>JANOGZ010000968.1:0-1319 GCA_031406255.1 Pyrinomonadaceae bacterium
GATTATCTTGTCGCGCTTCGTGTTGAATATAAACGTAAGCGCAACTTCATTAAGCTGCTTGACGAGATAGCATGAAGGCGTCGCAGATCGAGGTTTGCGCCAACTCGTCGCTCGCGATTTGACGGACGCGGCGATTGAAGTCTTCGTCTGTTGCGAGTCGCAATATGTCCCGACTTTAGTTTAAGGCTTTTATTCCGCCGGAATGAGATCAGCTACTTTTATCCTCCCCGCCCCATCTCAAAAACCTCCCCGTGAGCGAAACGATTCGGAGGCTAACCCTAATGGATTCAAGCCGTAGTGGCATATTTGTGCCCTCCGGCATGGGCGGATCCGCCCATCTCCGTCCGCTAAAAAATGGGAGTATCCTCCGTTGCACTTGGTGCGGAAGCTGATATAGTGCTACCGCTCTAAGATGATATAGTGCTATCGCTCTAAGAACGGTTAACCAGTCCGGGAATGTAAATGGCAAGAAATATTATCTTTACCGTCTCCGCTATGAACATTATCTCCAGATGAGCCTGTACTTAGGGTGCATCGCTTGATCGCTTCGGCCTTATCTATAAGTTTCGGAAATCGTGGACTAATCATGTTTTCTCTCGAGGGAGAGAGTAAACGCCTCGCACAGTTCAGGTCTACGTTTAAGTTTTAGATTAGTCTCCGCTTCGCCGCGCTTATTATCACTCAACTATCACAAGGTGAGGTGTCCGGATAGAATTTCGAGTTCGGTCCGCTATCCCACGGGCATTTGTCCGGAGAATTTTCCAATGGAAACGAACTCTTCAACCCTTGCATGTTATTCCCCATTCCGGCAGGGCGAAAACGCCCGATGAGCAGTACCGTCCAAGAGACTAGAGAAGGAGCTTAGAGAAGTCATGACAAATCTAATCAAGCGAGTCGGGCAGCTAACTTTTGTCGCCGCCTTGCTCGCAATAACCGCAGCAGTCGCATCCGCACAGGGTACCAACCAAACCGGCACGGTCAACCTATCCGGGACGATTTCAAACTTCGTCGAACTTACGTCGGTTGGCTCGGCCACACTGTCCGGCAACACCGTCGCCGCCTTCCCCGGCAGCACCAGCACCCCCCAGTCCGGCGCAGCTGGCGGCGACCCCCTTTTAGTGAACATCGACTTCGGCGAGGTCACACTTTCGTTCCATCACGAACTCACTGAATATGTTAAAAAACATCCAGAATACGACAGTGTGATACACAAGAATAAATCGGGATTGTAAATTTATTTCGAATCTTTCTTTTGCAATTCCAAAGCTGCATCTTTCATCAGATTTTTCAATGTTTCCAACGTTGCTCTTATGTCCTTA
>JANOGZ010001026.1:0-3000 GCA_031406255.1 Pyrinomonadaceae bacterium
ATATCGTCATGACGATGAGTGTGGAAATGCACGACGCGACGGCCCTCCAGCGCTTCAATCAAGGCTTCGAGCGCCAGATCGCGCGCGGGCAGCTTCGCCGGATCACCCTTGGCGCGGCGAACCTTGTCGCGGTAATCCTGCGCCTTCAAAAACTGCTCGCGGACCAGCGCCGCCGACTTGGCGCGGGTGCCCGGAAATGGCCCTGCCGAGCCCGGGCGCAGCGAATTTGTGCCGTTCGCCATCTTGATGCCGCCGGCGATGTTGCCACCGGCATCTCTGATTAAGAGATCATCAATAACTTTTCCGTCGCGGAGTTTCAGATAGAGCGTCTGGCCGCTCAGCAGATGACCCGAGCCGGGCATCACGTTGACGGTCGTAATGCCGCCGGCCTGCGCTCTCTGCAAGCCCGTATCGCGCGCGTTGATCGAATCAAGGATACGAACGTCGGGCTGAATGGGCGCCGAGCCGTCGCCGCCCGATCCGCCTCCGATATGGCTATGGGTATCGATGAGGCCGGGCATGATGACCTTGCCGGTCGCGTCGGTGACTCGCGCGCCGGCGGGAATCTGCGTCGCGCCGCGCGCGCCGACCGCGACGATCTTTCCGCGGTGCACGACGAGCACACCGTTTTCGATCGGCGGAGCGGAGATCGGAATAATCTGCGCGCCCGTATATGCCTGAGGCGTTTCCTGCCCGTAACCGGGCGACGCGGCGGCGGCGGCGAGAGCAGAGACGAGAGCCGCGCAGAACCTGAGAACCGATTTCATCAGTTTTTCCTCTGAAGAGAAGCGCGTGGTGTAAAGCTTGCGGAGTATACCTTCTAATCAACCGGGAAGTTATGTCAAGTCGCGACCGAGCGGCACGCGAGGTGGCGCGGCAGGCGGGGTGCGTTGCGGAAAAAGCGGGCGGCCATCGGAACGCAAAAAAGGAGGGATTCGTGCGTCAGCATGCTGAAGGGACGGCTCGGGAAAGTATTGAAAGCGTTGCCGGCCGGTGAATAAATTTGTGCATTGACAGGGCGGCGATACTTATTCTAGTATCGCGATAATTCTAAAGCCGCTTGACCGTGTATCATCATGTTACGTGTGGCTTTAGAGGGCCACTCCCAGGCGTGTTGCCCTAACGCCTCTGGCGGGCCGAAGTCCATGCTGTAACGGACGACTAAAGAGCACGGATTTGTTAATGCATAAGGTTCACTGCTCCCGACCACCTTACATTTTCATTACCGTCTGAAGTGCCGCCGAGCGACGATCTTTGCGCTCAAGTATCATTCATTACTGGCATCATTGATATTTTAACCGCGCGGCGGAGCCCCGTGGCTTCAGTCGGATTAAGGCCGGAGCGGGCGGGCGCCTTAAAGATAAGCATGTCGCCGGGGCGTTTCGGATGATGGCTCCATTGGCTTAAGCAATAACACCATCGCGCAGCAGGCCAGCGGCTCGAACGCACCTTCCCGCGCTCGGGTCAGGAGCAGAGTGTGAGAGATATCCCTCTGTGAAATGAGGCAACCGCCCGCCGCGCTTCGGGCGCCACTTCGTCGCTGTAACTATTGAATATTTAGCCGGAGGGTAATGGCGCATGGCCGCATCCATTACGAAGCCTATCCGCGTCATGATCATCGATGACCACGCGGTTCTGCGTTCAGGACTACGCTTGCTGATCGAAGAGCAGCCGGGCCTGAAGGTCGTCGGCGAGGCGGCAAACCGCGCCGACGCTCTCATGATTGCGACGCGCGAGCAGCCCGATATTATCCTGCTCGACCTCGATATCAAGGGCGACAACGGCCTCGACTTTCTTCCGCAATTACACAATGCTGTGAGAGAAGCGCGCGTCATAATTCTCACGGGAGTGAGCGACCCGGAAGTGCATCAGCGCGCCATCCGCCTCGGCGCGAGAGGCCTGGTGCACAAAGAGCACGCGGTTGAAGTCGTCGTTAAGGCTATCGAGAAGGTCTACGTCGGCGAAGTTTGGTTCGATCGCTCGATGATGGGCACTGTGATCGCTGAGATGACGCGTGCGACCGCGACCAAGACGACCGATCCGGAAGCCGCCAAAATCGCCACGCTCACCGAGCGCGAGCGTGAGGTTGTCGCGCTCATCGGCGAGGGTCTCAAAAACAAGAATATCGCCGATCGTCTCTTTATCAGCGAGACGACCGTCCGCCATCATCTGACGTCAATCTTCAACAAGCTCGAAGTCTCCGATCGCCTTGAACTGGTGATTTACGCCTACCGGCAGGGCCTGGCAAATCCACCGCGTTGAGCTGAGATGTGGGAGCGAACCGAAAAACTCGGGCAAATAGAGACCCGCCCGTCTTCCTCGTAAAGGATCCGAAAATAGTGAGCGCAGAGCAGGCCGATCAACAAAAGCAGGCTAATACCGCTGCCTTGACCGTTCTGGTCGTCGAAGATTTCGATGAAACGCGTTTTATGCTTAAGTTTCTGCTGGAATCGAGCGGCTATCGGGTTGTCGAAGCGGTCGACGGGCGGCAGGCCATCGAGGCCGCCCAACGCGAGCATCCGGACCTGATCCTGATGGATATCAGCCTGCCGGTGCTCGATGGTATTGCCGCCACGCGCTGCATCCGTGAAGATGCGCGACTGCGAGAGATACCGATTGTGGCCGTCACCGCTCACATCTCGGCGGAGTATCGCGACCAGGCCCTCGCCGCCGGATGCAACGAATATGTCCCCAAACCGATAGATTTCGACCTGCTGGAAAGCGTGCTGAATCGTTTCCTGGCCTAGCTTCTCGTCCGGCCTCTCCCCAAACCGCCTTGCGGCGCGCGAATAAGAGCTTACAACTCCAAGCCCGCGAGAGCTTCTGTGAAGCCTCATGTCAGCGGCCTCTCCTGACAGGCCAGCAAGAAGCCGCCGCCTTTTCGATCGTAAAAAAACATCGATGTCGCTATAGTTTCGCCCGGCCAGGAATGGTGAGCCATTCAGCCTGAGAAGAACGCACATGAGTTCATCCGCCGCCACCCTTACAGAAAATCTCGCG
>JANOGZ010001048.1:0-1853 GCA_031406255.1 Pyrinomonadaceae bacterium
TTCTTCTGCTTCGCGGCCTCGACGGCATGCCAGATGATGTCGGAGGCGTAGTTGGTTCCGCCCGGACTATCCACTCTGAGCACGATGGCGCGGATTGTTTTATCGTCGCGCGCATCATTGATCGCCTTGGAAACCGTATCGGAGCCGACCGACTGGTCGCCGCCGAACGAACCGTCATCCGATTTGCCGGAGCCGATTGCGCCCGAAGCATAAATGACGGCGATCCGCTCGCCCGTGTTGAGATCGAGCGATTCGGGCGTCACACGGCGGTATTCCGATGCCTTCACCAGGCGCAGCTTATCGTCGTCTTTATAACCCAGACGCTTTTTCAGTTCATTTTCGACTTCATCGCGGTAGTTGGCGCCGTCTATCAAACCGGCGTCTCGCGCCTGCTCCGCTCCGAGCGGGGCATTGTCAACCAGCGCGCGCACATCTTCGGGAGACTTCCGGCGCGCGGCGGCGATCGTGTTGATGTAGCGGTCGAAAAGACCATCAACGATGGCGTTGATGACCTCGCGATGCGCCTCCGACATTTCCTTGCGCGTATATTGATCAGGCGCGTTCTTGTACTTGCCGATCTGGAAGAAATCCGGATAGACGCCGAGTTTGTCGAGCGCGCCGCGGAAGAACATCACCTCGGCGGCGAGGCCATCGATGAAAAGGTCGCCGATCGGCGCGACGTAAATGCGGTCGCAGGCGGTCGCAATGTAATACTCTTTATCGGCGCCATATTCCATGAAGGCGTAGATGGGTTTGCCGGACTTCCGATAATCCTCGATCCCGGCGCGGAGTTCGTCGGCTTTCGCCCACCCGACTCCGGTAAAATCAACATCCAGCAGGACGGCGCCGATGCGCTTGTCGGCTTTGGCTTTTTTGAGCTGCGTCAGCAGGTCGGTGAGCGACTGCTTGCTCGCGCCGAAGAACCGGCTCGCGAAGGGATCATCGGGCGCGTAATCCGGCAGCTCACCCTCAATCTTCAGTACCAGGACGCTGTTATCCTTGATATCAGGTGATGAGTCGCGCAGCGCCATGATCAGCAGCGCGATACCGAGAAGGCCGACGACGATCAAGGCCAGCACAAGGCCGGAGATGAGCAGCACGATTTTGCGTGTACGTGACATTGGCATAGCTATTATCTGATTCGATTAAAATTTTTCTCGACGCGGCGGCCTTTGGAAGGTGCCCGCGCGCCACATGTTGATGTTACGAGATTAGAGGGTAAAAGGTTTAGGAAATAGGGGAAGCCAGCCGGCCGCGCCCGCGCGTAGAAGGCGGAAACGGTCGATTTTTCCCGGCCGCGCTGCCTTCCGACGGTCATTTATCGCTTTCTGTTTTTCACGATCCAGCCACCGCCGAGCACTTCGTCGCCCCGGTAAAAAACGGTCGCCTGTCCGGGCGTGATCGCGCGTTGCGGTTCATCGAACATCACGCTGACGCGACCGCCGGCGAGCGGCGTGATGCGCGCCGGCGCGGCCGTATGGCGGTAGCGCACGCGAACTTCAGCGCGCACTTCGTCAGCGGGCGCGTTGAAGGCGATCCAGTTGACGCCCGCCGCCGTAAACTCCCGGCCCAGGAGTTGTTCTTCTTCGCCGACGACGACCTGATTTTGCGCGGCGTTGATCTGGATGACGTAGAGGGGATGCGCGCGCGCGATCCCGAGGCCGCGCCGCTGGCCGATCGTGTAGCGGTGAATGCCGCCGTGCGCGCCGAGCACCTCGCCGCGCGCATTGACGATCTGGCCCGCGCCGGGGGCGCGATTCCCTTCGCCTTCGGATTCCAGGTAGCGATCAATGAAGCCCGCGTAGTTGCCGTCGGGCACGAAACAGATCTCCTGTGATTCGGCCTTATCCGCG
>JANOGZ010001058.1:0-3682 GCA_031406255.1 Pyrinomonadaceae bacterium
GTCTGGCCGAGTGTCTGCATTCGGGCGCCGCTCCAAACGGTAATTCATCGCCGGTGCTGGATAAAAGGTTTCCGGGCAGTACGAACGAGCGGTGGGGCGTGCGCCGCAACGCGTTTCGCCTGCATGGTCGTCCGCACGAACTCCTCGTGCTGGCCGATCTGACCCGCCCCTTGCGCGAAGAGGAGCGCGCCGCGTGGCAGCGTCTCGTGCGCGTGCTCGGCCACGAACTCAACAATTCGCTGGCGCCGATCAAGTCGATCGCCGGAAGTCTGGCCGCGCTCGTCGCACGCGAACCGCGTCCCGCCGACTGGCAATCAGACGTTGAACGTGGCCTGCACGTCGTTTCTTCGCGCGCCGAATCCCTGAGTCGTTTTATGGAAGCCTACTCGCGCGTCGCGCGTCTGCCGGCGCCGCGTTTAGCGCCCGTCCGATTCGACTCGATTCTGCGGCGCGTTGTGCAACTGGAAACCAGATTGCCTGCGGAGATCGTTTCAAGCGAAGCGGTCAGCATCAACGCCGACGCTGATCAACTCGAACAACTCCTCATCAATATCTTGCGTAATGCCGTCGAAGCCGCGCTCACGACCGATGGAGGCGTGCGCGTCGGTTGGAAATGCGCGCGCGCGCATGTCGAAGTGTGGATCGAAGACGAGGGGTTGGGGCTTGCAAGTTCCGCCAATCTGTTCGTGCCGTTCTTCACCACAAAACCGAAAGGTTCGGGCATCGGACTGGTGCTATCCCGCCAGATCGCCGAGGCGCATAACGGCACGCTCACACTCGAGAATCGCCAGGATCGAACGGGCTGTATCGCGCGCCTTCAGCTGCCACTTTGAGGGAGACGGTATCAAAAGAATCACAGAAGGTACGGGCGCGTGTGGCTGATGGGGTAGCGTAATCTGTTTGCGATCTTGGAATCGTGCCGTCCCATAATTGGGAAACAAAGGCTTGCGGCATGCCGGTCAAATAAGGCGTTCCAGGTGTTTTCACTGGCTGACGGACGCGTGCTCCGAACTGGCACACGGCTTTCTGTATCGCAGCCGTCGAAACAGGGTCAAGGCGATGTATTGAAGCTGCTATGAGGAAAGGGTATTGACGAGATGATTGAATTCAGGAACATGGATAAGTTTTACGAATCGGGGGCGGGTAAAATTTATGTTCTACGGCGCATTAATTTGCACGTGCGGGAAGGGGAATTCGTCTCCGTCATGGGCCCTTCCGGGTCAGGGAAGTCGACCCTCCTGAGCATCATCGGGATGCTCGACAGCGCATGGATCGGCGAGTACATCTTTGGAGGCGCGGCGGTTCATAGACTGAACCCGAAGCAGCGCGTCGAATTGCACAAGAAAAATATCGGCTTCGTCTTTCAAAGCTATCATCTGCTCGATAACCTCACCGTTTACGAAAATCTCGACATCCCGCTTTCCTACCGCAACGTCCCGGCGAAAGAGCGCGCCGCGATCGTCGCCGACACGCTCGACCGTTTCCAAATCGTCGGTAAAAAAGATTTGTATCCGACCCAGCTCTCCGGCGGTCAACAGCAACTCGTGGCGGTGGCCCGCGCCGTCATCGCCAATCCAAAATTGATTCTCGCCGATGAGCCGACCGGCAATCTGCATTCGAGTCAGGGCAAAGAGATCATGGAACTCTTCAGAGGTCTCAACCAGGAGGGTACGACGATCATTCAGGTGACCCACTCCGAACAAAACGCCGCGTACGGTCATCGCGTCGTCAACCTCGCCGATGGCTGGATCGTCGACGAATGAGGCGGCCGGGTAAAGCACCCGAGATAGAGCGCAATCCTTCGTCGCGGAATTGACCGCCGACGAGCGCCCGTTTCGTCACCTCGTCGGTCCGCTCCGCGAACGTCTCGGCGTGGCCATTACGTACATTGATCCCCTGTCGATGAAAACGGGGGAGAATCCTCTTGAAGGGCATGCTCCGTGATTGGCTTGTCTTTGCCGAGGTGATAATAGCTCTTAACATAGGGTGTGCCAGAGAGAGTCAGCCGCGCCTGGCGCGGTTCTTGTCGTAACGTAACTTAACAACGTCTCTATCAATCCGCGAAGGAAGTATTCCAGATGAAACTTACAGCGAGGATATGTCTGTTATGGGCAATCGTGATGAACGTTGGAGTAGCGGCCGGCGCACAGGATTTAAGTCCTTTCTTCAAAGACACCGAGGGAGCCTTTGTTCTCTTTGACCTGAAGAGCAATCATTACATTCGCTACAACGAACAACGCTGTCGCCAGAGATTCAGCCCGCACTCGACGTTCAAAATTCCAAACACGCTCATCGGGTTGGAAACAGGAATTATTAGTAACGCGGATTTTTTCATCGCCTGGGACAGACGAAAATATCCTCCGCGGAGCACCTGGACGTCAGCGCCGTTTATCCATTGGAAGCGTGACCATACGCTTCAATCGGCGCTCAAATATTCTGTGCTTTGGTATTACAGAGAGATTGCTCAGAGAATCGGCGAGCAAAAGATGAAGCGCTTTGTGACCGAATTCGACTATGGCAACCGGGATATTTCTGGCGGGTTATCCAGTCCGAATCTGTTCGAGGCATTCTGGTTGCGTAGCACCTTGAAAATATCAGCCGACGAACAGATCGAGTTTTTAAAGCGACTCTATCTCGGGCGATTGCCGGTCTCCAAACGCTCCATTGATATAGTTAAGAGCATTCTCGTGCTGGAGGAAACACCCACGTACAAGTTGAGTGGAAAAACGGGTGGGGGACCGGCTGGAAACGGAAACACGCTGGGGTGGTTTGTCGGATACCTGGAAACGAAAGGCAATGTTTACCTGTTCGCCACTAATATAGAAGGCGCCACGTATGCTGACATCCGCGATAAACGGATAGATATAACCAGGCGGATACTGACAGAGCTGGGTCATTTACCAAAACAAAAATGATCATGATCAATCCCTGGTTGTGCAGCGCAACGGGAGGAGTTATGACACCGGAAGCGCAAGCTGGCATCTCTCCCGCAATGCTCTCTTCGATGCCGTCATCGTGGTTACTGGACGGGGCCGGAGCCGCGCCGCAACACCTTCATCGGCGACGTGGCGGCGTTCGCGCGTGTCATCCTCGCGCTCGGGGTGTCCTACCGCGAGCACGCGGAGTTCTGGCGCTACATGATGCGGGCGACGACCTTCCACCGCCGGAACTTCGCGCACGCGGTCACGCTGGCGGCGATGGGCTATCACTCCCGCAAGCTGACGGAGGCGTTTGGTGAGTAGACAGGGCTGAGATGCCGACGAGATCATAGTAGATGTTGCGGGCGCTTCAATTTTAAGATCTTTTAGTAGCGCAGAGTCCGGTCACTCAATCCGTTTCCTTTTCCACTACCGGTCCCTGGCCTTGAAGTTTGGGCTCCTCCTCAAATAATCTGGCCGAAGAGTCGATGAGATCGTACACGGTAACGATGCCGACGAGGCGATCGTTCTCCACTACCGGAAGAGAACCAATATGATGAAGGCGCATGAGTTTGACTGCCTCCGGGATAGGGGTCGAAGGCGCGACCGAAATTGGGTCGTGAATCATGATGCTGCGCACCGCGACCGGCCCATCACTGTCAGCTGGAAGGCCCTGGGACAGCAGGAGAAGCAGGCTCCGGTGGGAGACGAGTCCCACCAGCCGTCCAACATCATCCTCGACTGACACGTGCCTGACATCCTGC
>JANOGZ010000973.1:0-6473 GCA_031406255.1 Pyrinomonadaceae bacterium
ATTTGATTGAACCTGGCCCCTTCGAGTTTTGATTCCTGCTCGAAGGGGCTTTTCGTGTGAAGTGCGGGTGCTTTTTTGCAATCTCTCACACTCACTGAGGGTAAGATGAAGTCGTGTTGAGTGATGAAAACAGCGCGGCGCAGGATCAACCGATCTCCGAAATTTCTCCGGAGGAGACGGGCGCGCGTGGTGCGCTGCCGCCTTTTGTGCTGGCGCTCGATATCGGCACGTCGAGCGTGCGCGCCGCCATCTACGATGCTCACGCGCGGGAGATCAACGGCACCGCGACGCGCATGGTGCGGAGCTTCGCGACGACCCCGGACGGAGGCGCGGAGTCGAACGCGGAGACGTTGATCGCCGAGGTGGCGCGCGTCGTCGACGGAACCCTCGGTCTCGCATCCGCGCTGGCCGCGGGCATTCAGGCGGTGGCGACCACCTGCTTCTGGCACAGCCTGCTCGGCACGACCGCCGCGGGAGAGGCCCTCACGCCCGTCTATGGCTGGGCCGACACACGCGCCGCTGCGGAAACGGTCGAACTGCGCCGGCGCTTCGACGAGCGCGCCGCGCACACGCGCACGGGCTGTCGTTTTCATCCCGGCTACTGGCCCGCCAAGCTCCTCTGGCTGCAGCGAGAGCACGGCGCTGTCTGCCGCGCCGTCGCGCAGTGGATGTCATTCGGAGAGTTTCTCGCCTGGCGTCTGGCGGGGACGGGGACGGGCGCGAGCATTTCAATGGCTTCCGGAACAGGCCTGCTCGACCAGCGCCGGTGCGTGTGGGATGATGAGCTGCTCGCCGGACTCGGATTGAGCATCGCTCAACTGCCGCACCTTACCGAGACGGAGACGGGCGCTTCTGTATTTACACTCGCGGGTGGGTATGCCGGGCGTTGGCCGCAGCTTCACGGGCGACCGTGGTTTGCGGCGGTCGGCGATGGGGCAACCAATAACATCGGCGTTGGATGCACGACGCCCGACCGCATGGCGCTGATGATCGGCACCTCCGGCGCGATGCGCCTTCTCTATGAGGGCGCGCCGCCGGCCGAGATTCATCCGGGCCTGTGGTGCTATCGCGCGGATCGCCGGCGCGTCGTGGTGGGCGGCGCGCTCTCGGATGGCGGCGGGCTCTACGGCTGGCTGAGGGGTGCGCTCGCCCTCTCCGGGGTAGACGCGGAAGCGACGGAGCGCGCGCTCGCCGCGCTCGAACCCGACGCCCACGGATTGACGATCCTTCCCTTCTGGGCCGGCGAGCGGAGCACGGGCTGGAACGCCTCGGCGCGCGGCGCGATCCTGGGTCTGACGATGCACACGCGCCCGCTGGAGATCGTCCGGGCGGCGCTGGAGGCAATCGCCTACCGCTTCGCCCTGATCGCCGAAGCGCTCGAACCCTACGCGCCGGGGGCGGAGATTTATGCCTCGGGCGGCGCGCTGTGGGCCTCCGCCCTGTGGACGCAGATACTCGCCGACGTCCTCGAGCGCCCGCTGCGAATCCGGCGCGTGCGTGAAGCGTCGAGCCGCGGCGCGGTTTTACTTGCGCTGGAAGCTCTCGGCACGATAAAAACCCTGGCGGAGCTGCCGACCGCGCCATCCGGTCTTGTCTGCGAGCCCAACGCGGCGCATTATGCGCGTTACCGCGCCGGTCTCGAACGCCAGAAGAAGTTTTACGAACTTCTGATTAACGACCGGGGCTCTGACCGTCCGAGCGTTTAATAAAAGCGTAATTAGTGATGCCGATCGGAACTCGGTTATCAAAATTATTACCTGAATCACCGAACACTTAATGGAGCAGCAGCGATGAGTGCGTCAACACAATCGAAAGAAGGCCCGACCGGGCGCGCGGGGTTGGACGAGTTGTGCATCAACACGATTCGTGCTCTCTCGCTCGACGCCGTGCAAAAGGCCGAGTCGGGGCATCCCGGGCTGCCGCTCGGTGCCGCGCCGCTGGCCTACGTGCTATGGACGCGTTTTCTGCGCCACAATCCGCAGAATCCGAAATGGACGGGGCGCGACCGCTTCCTCCTCTCCGCCGGCCACGGCTCGATGCTGCTCTACTCTCTGCTCTACCTGACGGGCTACGATCTCCCGCTTGACGAACTGAAGAATTTTCGCCAGTGGGGATCGAAGACGCCGGGACATCCCGAGTACGGGTTGACGCCCGGCGTCGAGATCACGACGGGGCCGCTCGGTCAGGGTTTCGCCAACGGCGTCGGGATGGCGATGGGCGCGGCCCATCTCGCCAAAAAATTTAACCGGCCCGATTTCCCCCTCATTGACTCGCGGGTCTATGCGATCGTCTCCGACGGCGATTTGATGGAAGGCGTCGCTTCCGAAGCGGCATCCCTCGCCGGCCACCTGAAGCTCGGCAACCTGATTTACTTCTACGACGATAACAGCATCACCATCGAGGGCTCGACGGCCCTCGCCTTCTCCGAAAAGGTCCCGCAGCGCTTTG
This sequence comes from Pyrinomonadaceae bacterium, assembly GCA_031406255.1. Taxonomy (GTDB): domain Bacteria; phylum Acidobacteriota; class Blastocatellia; order Pyrinomonadales; family Pyrinomonadaceae; genus JANOGZ01. Next base: position 2,449 of record JANOGZ010000973.1, read on the forward strand.
CAGCTTACGGCTGGCACACGCTGACGGTGGAAGACGGCAACGACACGGAGGCAATCGATGGGGCGATTCGCGAAGCGCAGCGCGTCACGGATCGTCCGACGCTCATCTCCGTGAAGACGATCATCGGCTACGGCATGCCGACGGCCGGCACGCGCAAGGCTCATTCGGATGCGCCGGGCGAGGAGGCCGTGCGCGAGACCAAGCGAGCGCTCGGATGGCCCGAAGACAAGACTTTTTATGTTCCCGAAGAAGCGCTCGAGCATTTCCGCGGCGCGCGCGAGCGCGGCGCGCGGGCAGAGGCGGAATGGACCGCGCTCGTCGAAAAATACGAGAAGGCGCACGCTGGTGCGGGGCGCGACTGGCGCGCTGTCGTGAGCGGCGAGTTTCCCGCGGGCTGGGAGGATCATCTGCCTTCGTTCAAGGACGCCAAGCCGATGGCGACGCGCGCCGCTTCGGGCGAGGTCATCAATGCGCTCGCGCCCGTGCTCCCGATGCTCATCGGAGGTTCAGCCGATCTCGGCGTTTCGAATAACACCGACATCAAAGATGGCGGGGACTTTGAGGCGGATTCTTACGAAGGACGCATCGTCCACTTCGGCGTCCGCGAACACGCGATGGGCGCGACGCTCACAGGGATGAGTCTCAACGGCGGGCTGATTCCCTACGGCGGCACGTTCCTGACCTTCTCGGATTACATGAAACCGGCGATCCGCCTCGCCGCGCTCTCGGAAGTTCAGGTCATCTACGTCTTCACGCACGACTCGGTCGGACTCGGTGAAGACGGCCCGACGCATCAACCGATCGAACATCTCGCCGGATTGCGCGCCATCCCGCACCTCTTCGTCGTTCGCCCGGCCGACACGCACGAAGTGCGCGAGGCATGGCGCATCGCAATCACGCGCCGCCATGGGCCGACCGCGCTGATTCTGACGCGGCAGAAGGCGCCACTGATAGATCGCAGCGGCGCTTACGCGGCGGCCGACGGCGCGCGGCGCGGCGCATACATTCTCGCCGAAGCGGAAGGAACCGACGCTAAGGGTGGCGTTTCCCCCGAACTCATCCTGATCGCGACGGGCTCGGAAGTCGGGCTCGCGCTCGACGCGCGCGCGGCGCTGATGAAAGAAGGTATCAGCGGAGTGCGCGTCGTCTCGATGCCGTGCTGGGAGTTGTTTGAAGAACAGGACGCGCCGTATCGCGTAGAGGTGCTGCCCGCTTCCGCTACCGCGCGGCTGGCGATCGAGGCCGGCGCGCGCCTCGGCTGGGACAGGTACGCGGGCTCGCATGGCGATGTGCTCGCGCTCGATCGCTTCGGCGGCTCCGCGCCCGGCGACGTCGCGCTGCGCGAACTCGGCTTCACGGTCGAGAATGTCACGCAGCGGGCGCGGGCATTGCTCGGCCGGTGAACCGGCATTTAAAGCCTGTAAAAAATTTTCGGCGCGGACTTTCACACGACCACGCATTTAAAATCTATGAAAATCGCAATCGGTGCTGACCACGGCGGATTTCCCTTGAACGAGCGCGTCATCGAAGAACTGCGCGCGAGCGGCTACGAGATAACGGATTTCGGCACGCACGACGGCTCGCAACCGGACGACTATCCGGATTACGCACGCGCGGTCGGCGAGGCCGTCCGCGCGGGGCAGGCGGACGCCGGAATCGTGATCTGCGGCAGCGGCGTCGGCGCGTGCGTCGCCGCCAATAAGCTGCGCGGCGTGCGCGCGGTGCTCTGCGCCGATACCTACTCGGCGCATCAATCACGCGAGCACGACGATTGTAATGTGCTGTGTCTGGGGGCGCGCGTCGTCGGCGTCGAGCTCGCGCTGGAGATCGTCCGCGCTTTTGTCGCCGCGCGTTTTACCGGCGAGGAGCGGCACCGCCGGCGGCTCGCCAAAGTCGATGAGATCGAGCGCACGGAAGCCGCCGCGAACTGAACAGCTACTCCGCTTTTCCTAGAAGACGACGCGCAGCGCGCCGGGCATCACGCGAAACTCGGCCGGAGTACGACCGCGCTCATCGCCATCCGCCTCCAGGGCGAGCGCCTCTGCGGGCGTGAGCGATTCGATACGGACGCGCGCCCCGCGCACGACGCGCACTTTCGGATTCGCCAGATGGCCGCCGCGATGGATCCGCGTGAGCTCGCGCACGATGCCGGCGCGCGAGATGCCGCAGGTCGTCACCACATCGAGCAGCCCGTCATCCGAGCGCGCGCCGGGCGAGAAGTGCATCCCGCTTCCCGCATAGGGGCCGTTGAGGACCGCGATCAAGTTCGTCGGGCACTCCGCCGTGTAATCTTCATCCACTGCAACGCGGACGCGGCGTGCGCGCCAGGCGGCGACCGCGCCGATGGCCGCGAGCGCGAAGCGCACTTCGCCCGAGAGTCGGCGCACGGAACCCCTCTGTGCCGCGACCGATCCGACGACTTCCGCGCCGATGCCGAGCGTGGCGGCGTTCAGACAGATAAATCTGTGCGTGCCGTCATCCACCGTACCGTAGAGCACATCCACCGTGCGCGTCGTGCTTTTCTCCGCGCCGCGGCGACAGTGCGCGATCAATTTTTCCAGCCACTCTTCGAGCGGCGCACGCCGCTTCATCAGGCCGCGCGCGAAATCGTCGCCCGTGCCGGCGGGCAGGACGGCGAGCGACGACGCGGAGCTAATCCGCTGCGGTGGCGGCGCATCTTTTATTATGCCGGGACTCTCGAAGAAGCCGGCGGCCGTCTCGCTGAGCGTTCCGTCGCCCCCGACGACCGCGATGGTCTGGTATCCTTCGCGCAGCGCCGCGCGGGCGCTCGTTTCCGCATCGCCCCGATGCGTCGTTTCGTGCGCGTCGAACGGGACGCGCGCCGCTTCGAGCGCGCGCTTGATGTGCGGCCACGCGCGGCGGGTGCGGGCGGCGGTTCGGTTAATTAAAATCAGGGTGTCGGTCGAGGCACTCATGCGCGGTCGGGCAACTGTAACACACCTCGGGAATTGACCGGCGAGCGACAATCATCAGGAGAGCGGAAGATGAACAGTAATCTGATGCGCGCGGTACGAATCCTCGCCTCCGGCGGTATCGAGGCGCTCGAAGTGGGTGAAGTCGCGCGCCCCGTAGCGTCAGCCGATCAGGTCCGCGTGCGCGTCCGCGCGGCGGCGCTCAATCGTGCCGATATTCTTCAACGACGCGGGCGTTACCCGGCGCCCCCCGGCGCGCCGGCTGATATTCCCGGACTGGAGTTCGCGGGAGAAGTAGAGCAGACGGGCCCGGAAGTGCGCGCGTGGCGCGAGGGGCAGCGCGTCTTCGGAATCACGGCGGGCGGCGCGCAGGCCGAGTATGTCAGCGTGCCGGAAAATTTGCTGGCGGAGATTCCGGATAATCTGGATTGGGCCGAAGCCGCCGCGGTACCCGAAGTTTTCATCACGGCGCATGATGCGCTCGTCCAGCAGGGGAAATTGAAGATGGGCGAGCGGGTGCTCATCCACGCGGCCGGTTCGGGCGTGGGCACGGCAGCCATCCAGATCGCGCGCGCGGCGGGAGCGGATAGCGTCTACGGCACGGCGCGGACGGCGGAGAAATTAGATCGCGCCCGCGCTTTCGGGCTTGACGAAGCGGTTGCCGTCGCGGATGAGCCGCAGGCATTTGCCGATGCGGTGCGCGCATGGACCGGCGGCCGGGGCGTCCATGTCATCCTCGATCTCGTCGGGGCCTCGTATCTGGCGGCCAACCTCGAAGCGCTCGCGCTGCGCGGAAGGCTGCTGCTCGTCGGGACGATGGGCGGCGCGAGCGCGCCGCTTGATTTCGGTCTCGCGATGGGCAAGCGGCTGCGGATTACGGGCACGGTTCTGCGTAGTCGCTCGGCGGAAGAAAAGGCGCGGGCGATCAGACGCTTTGCGACGCAGGTCGTGCCGCTGCTCAAGCGCGGTGTGCTGCGTCCCGTCATCGACAGCATCTACGAGATGGATCAGGTACGCGCGGCGCATGCGCGCCTCGAATCGAACGAGAGTTTCGGTAAGGTCGTTTTGCGCTGGTAGGCGGTCAAGCCCCTC
>JANOGZ010001074.1:0-1113 GCA_031406255.1 Pyrinomonadaceae bacterium
GGCGGAGTTGAATGCGCGGCGGGTGATGCCGGGCGTTAGACCGCTTCGCGGTTGATAAGGTGTGAGAACCGATGCTTAATTCATTCGCTCCTTTTGCTTGGTTCATCACGCTCATCTTCGCTGTGTGCTTAGTTTTCAATCTTCTGTCCAGCGGAGGTGGGGGCGGGGCTAGATTCAATTGGATTCTTGGCTTAGCCGTGGTGCTGTGGGCGTTGTATAGCTGCTGGGAAACATTTTACATTGACCCTGTGAGAGACAATATACGAGTTGATTTGGTGGTTATTATTCCGGTGTTGCTGATCGTCACAGTTGGAGGATTAATTCGATGGTTAAAAGGTTAGGAGAGGAGTATGCGGGGTTTCTTGAAAGGGCGGTCTAACAACGGCATGCACCCGACGCCCCTCCAGCGGGCTTCTCATGCAAGTTGAATAGGGGCGCGGGTGATGCCGGGCGTTAGATGGCTCGATAGCAAACTTGTTCAGAAAGTGTGGAGAGGATGTCTCACGATTTAGGTACACACCCTTGTGGTTTCTGCGGCAAATCTCCGAAGCAGGTCGCAAAGCTGATCGCCGGTCCCGCTGAACGACGAATCTGTGAGCAGTGCATTGCTGCCTTTACCTCCTCGTTGCTGGATGATTATGCGAGCGTTCTCAGTGATGTTGATGCCGCTAGTGAGATGTCAGTCAGGTGCGGCTTCTGCGGAAAAAAGCGCGCTCAAGTATGGCGGCTAATTGGGGCTACGAAGTGCGCTATTTGTAATGAGTGTCTGGAGATCTGTAACGAGATACTCGCGGATGATGGGATAGCAGAGGCCGCAGGTGAAGATCGGCTGGAGCAGCTAAGAAAGCACAATAGAAGAGGTATAGCGAAAGGTGGGTATGTGAGAAGAATGTTATCGTGGATAAGAAGCAACCGGGTGGTCGCCATCTAACAACGGCATGCACCCGACCGCGAATAGCAGGTCTCTCATCGCAAGACTTGGCCGTATCGAGATTGAGTGCGCGGCGGGTGATGCCGGGCGTTATACGTCGCGCTGTGCGTTGAAAGCTGCATGCGAGACGGCGTGCCATTCGACCACGCCGCGCGCGCCATTGAGTGGAAACGAACGGTATG
>JANOGZ010001078.1:0-1766 GCA_031406255.1 Pyrinomonadaceae bacterium
GACTTCGTGACGCAGGACGGCACAGCCGACGGCAACTCTGACTACATCACGACGATCGGGCGGGTGACGTTCAATGCCGGGGAGACGGCGAAGAGCTTCACGATCCCGATCACGAAGGATCAGGAGGCGGAAGAGGACGAGACCTTCACGGTAGTGCTGCGGGGAGTCGCGGGCGGGGCGCTGGGGCAGGTGACCCGTGCCGAAGTCACGATCATCAATGACGCCAGTGCGTCGAATGCGATCAACGGAGTGGAGTTCTTCGTGCGCCAGCAGTACAAAGACTTCCTCAACCGCAAGGCCGATGATGCGGGCCTCCGGTTCTGGACTAACAATATCCGCAGTTGCGGCTCCAATGCGTCGTGCATCGAGGCGAAGCGAGTGGACACGTCGGCGGCGTTTTTCCTCTCGATCGAGTTTCAGCAGACCGGTTATCTGGTCTACCGGCTCTATCAGGAGGCGTTCGGGCGAAGGCCGACCTTCCTGGAGTTCATGCCGGACACGAGAAAGATCGGGGACGGTGTGATCGTCGGGCAGGATGGAGCACAAGAGCGGCTGAAGGCCAATCGAGCGGCGTTTATTACGGAGTTCATGAACCGGCCGTCGTTTAGAGAGCGCTATGACCAGATGGAGAGTGATGATTATGTGGACGCGTTGTTCAAGAATGCCGGAATCACGCCGGGTCGCGAGGAGCGCACCGCGCTGGCGGTGGCGCTGCTGACGAAGCGAGCGACGCGCCAGCAGGTGCTGGAGACGATCCTCGAGGACGAGCGCTTCATTCGTCAGGAGTTCAACCGAGCGTTTGTGCAGATGCAGTACTTCGGGTATCTGCACAGAGATCCGGACGAAGCAGGCTTTAACTTCTGGCTTGGTAAATTAGATGAATTTGGTGGAGATTTCCGGCGGGCGGAGATGGTCAAGGCGTTCATTATCTCCACTGAGTACAGAAAACGCTTCGGGCAGTTCTAACGAAAGGCGATTTTGGAGAAGGGTAACTTTGCCAACTTTCTCTTGGGATTCACTTGACCGCTTTGGCGTCGGCGGGGCGCGCGAAGAGCGTATCAGGAACGGGACGATTGAGTTCCACTGTGTCGTAATTGATACGGCTCGTTTGCACGCCCGCACGGAAATGGTCAATGACGAACGGCATGGTCACGCCATTGATCGTTAGATACTGCGCGAAGCGGTCTTCTTCAGCAGTCTCTTCCCCTTCCGCGCCCTGCTTTTTATAGAGCACTTTGGACGGCAGATTATCCTTCGCACCGAATTCATACTCGATCGTAAAACCGTCCGGATATTTGAGACGCACGACCTCATTACGCCTGGCGAGGCCCGCCTCGCGCCGCCCGACATAGCTGAGCTGAGCCTTCTCATTGCGCCACCAGCCGCGCAGGATATTGTCCACGCTCGCCCGTAGCGCCAGGCGAAAGTCGGCCGCCTGCGCCGGCTTGATGTCTTTCAGGGATTTCGTCATCCCGTCATAGACCCAGCCCGTATCGCCGACGTTGGTTTGGATGACCTTAACGCCCTGCGCGCGAAACTCGGTTCGTTCCCGATCAGGAAAGACCAGATAGTCGGTGAATGCGCTCGGCAGGCCCGCGGTACCGTCCTTGTACGGGGTGAAGTACCCGCGCGCGATGATCGAGCGCATGTCGAGATACGTATGCCCGCCCACCGCCTCGGTCGCGCGGCGCAGAATTTGCTCGGCCTTTTCCTCGCTCCCCTGCGGCGGCGCCGCGCCGGTCTGTTGGCGAGCGGCGGTAAGCGAG
>JANOGZ010000978.1:0-1412 GCA_031406255.1 Pyrinomonadaceae bacterium
CCTCGCGCAGCATCGCATGAAAGAATTTCCCGTACCGGTCGCGATCGCTTTGCGAGGCGGAAGTCCAGTCCGTCACCGGCGCGTTGGTGAAGAAGGTCGTCCACATCGAGCCGACACGATTGGTCACGGTCTCGACGCCGGCCGCGCTCGCCGCTTCCGCCAACTGGCCACAGAGGCGCGCTCCGGCGCGTTCGAGCTCTTCGTAGAGCGAGCGGTCGCGCAGGCGTCTGAGCGTCGCGAGTCCGGCGGTCATCGCCAGCGGATTGCCGGATAACGTCCCGGCCTGATAGACGGGGCCGGCGGGCGCGATGTGCCGCATGATCTCGCGGCTCGCGCCGTAGGCGCCGACGGGCAGGCCGCCCCCGATAATTTTGCCGAGCGTCGTAATATCCGGCAGGACGCCGAATAATTCCTGCGCGCCGCCCCGCGCGAGACGGAAGCCGGTCATCACTTCATCGAAGATCAGCAGTGCGCCGTGCCGGCGTGTGAGGTCGCGCAAGCTCTGTAAGTATCCCTCGTGCGGCAGCACACAGCCCATATTGCCGACGACCGGTTCGATGATGACCGCCGCGATGTCCTTGTGTTCGGCGAAAATCTGTTCCAGCGCCGCCACATCATTGTAGGGCGCGGTGATCGTTTCCCGCGCCAGCATGGGCGGCACGCCCGGACTATCGGGCAGACCGAGCGTCGCGACGCCCGATCCCGCTTTGACCAGAAGGCTATCACCATGACCGTGATAGCAACCCTCGAACTTCACGATCTTGTGGCGACCCGTGACGCCGCGCGCCAGACGCAGCGCCGACATTGTCGCCTCTGTGCCGCTATTGACCATCCGTACCATCTCGATCGACGGAACAGCGTCGGTTATCTCATCGGCGATCTCGATTTCGAGTTCGGTCGGCGCGCCGTAGCTCGTGCCGCGCCCCAGCGCGTCGTGCAGCGCTTCGATAACTTCCGGATCGGCATGGCCCAGAATCATCGGGCCCCAGGAGCCGACATAATCGATATAGGTGTGGCCATCCACGTCCGTCATCGTTGCGCCCGAGGCGCTCGCGATGAAACGCGGTGTGCCGCCGACGCCCCGAAAGGCCCTCACCGGAGAATTAACCCCGCCGGGAATCAACTCGACGGCGCGTGCGAACAATGCTTCCGACTTGTCGTGTCTATCTCTCTGTGGTGCGCTCATGGGCCTAATGCTAAATGCGCCGCGCTGTTTAAAGCAAGGGGAGGCCGACGCCGAAGGGTTAAGAGGGGAATGCTGGAGACAGCGCACTGAGCCATACTCCCTTACTTGCGCGCCGACCGCGCGCGGCGCGCCGCTCTCCGGACTCTAGCCGAAAATACTGCGCCAGCGGCGGTCGAGCGCGCTGCCGAAGATGAAAGATGTCAGCGATGGCTGCTCGTGTGAGCGG
>JANOGZ010001136.1:0-1319 GCA_031406255.1 Pyrinomonadaceae bacterium
CCAGATTCTTCCGGTCTGCGTAATGTCGCCTCTTTTGGTGGCGTCGATACAGTACATGTGGCCGACGCCCTCGCCGTGCTCCGGGTCCTGACCGTTGGCGATATAGACGCGGTTATCGTAAACGACCGCGGTGCTGATCAATTCGTTGCGCGACTTCGGCCAGACGGAATCTTTCGGGTTCGTGTCAAACTCCCACAGCTTCTTGCCGGAGAGCGCTTCATAGCTGCGAATCCAGCCATCGCCCTGACCCATGATGACCTGATCCACGCCGCCGATCCGCCCGACGGTCGGCGAGGCCCATTGACCATGCAGGATCCGATCGCCCACCGAATTGTCTTCCCAGACGAGCTTGCCCGTTTTTTTGTTCACCGCAATGATGCTCGGCGCTTTCGGTGAGGGAACGTTGACATGGCTTTCGTCCTGCCCGTTTGAGGTGCTGACGTAGAGCAGTTCGCCGAACGAGACCGGAGAGGAATTGGCGAGGTTGTGCGGAAAGGCGCCGACCTCTTCCATCATGTCGAACTTCCAGATGATGTCGCCATCCTTTTCGCCCGTAAATTTCTCCGCTTTAAAGGGACCGTCGTTCTCTTTATCACGGAACCCCTGTGTATCGAGGCACACCAGCTCCGCGCGATTGGAGACATAATAAATACGATCTCCGTCAACGAGCGGGGAAGACGCCACTCCCTGATAAGGCCAATCGTTGACGCGCCCGGCAACCAGTTTCTCGTGCGTCATCTGCCACAGAAACTCTCCGTCCGACTCTTTGAAAGCCAGCACGACGCCGCGATCGCCGGGCTGCTTTGGATCTCGCTTGCCTTCGTTGTTGGTGCCGACGAAGACCATTCCGCCGGAGACGACGGCGTTGCCGTATGTCTGCGAGCCCAGCTCGGCCATCCACTTGACGTTATTCTTTTTCGCCACATCCCAGCTCGACGGCAGGCCCTTCATCCCGGAGACCATGTTGCGATCGGGCGTCCCGCCCCACATCGGCCAGTCGCCGGTCGCCGGATCGGAGCCCCCCACGGAGAGGCTCGTCATCAGTAAAAGGCAACCGGCCGTCACCAGGACTGCCATCCACCGTCTCCGCGTTCCTGAGAACTGCTTCATCACGCTTATCTTCCTTCCGCTGACCACTGACCACTGACCACTGACTACTGTTTTTCTCATTTGTTCGATGTCACTTTCAGATTGTCGAAAAAGATTTCGGAAAGGGCGCTACCGAAAATTCCCGGGCTCCCCTGCCGGTTAGGAATGGGATCGATTCGTTCGATAATCCAGTTGGAAGGCTCCGCTTCCAGTATCGGCCAGGCTTTGCC
>JANOGZ010001165.1:0-1276 GCA_031406255.1 Pyrinomonadaceae bacterium
GTGCGGCGGCGTGCTGCGCCATGGGGATTGCCTCGCCGGTGCGCCCTTGCAGTCCGATACACGCCGCCAGCCCGCTGCGCGCGATGCCGATCACGCGGTGCAGGCCGATACGCTCGGCGTCGTCGAGCGCATTGACTTCACAACCTACATCCTTCCACATAGCGGCCTAACGCCCGGCATCACCCGCCGCGCACACAACGCCGATACGGCCAAGCCTTGCGCATGAGAGCCACGCTATTCGCGGTCGGGTGCATGCCGTTGTTAGACAGGCGGGTGTGGGTCACTTCAGCCTGAGCAAACTCTCAACAGATATGTCTTCATCAACAGATTCCCAGTGTATGCCGATGCCCCCGCCGATCAAACGCCACTCCTTCCTCTGCTCAGGCGTGGCCTTCAGAAGGCGCGGGGACCACACCAGCGGCACAGAGATCTCGCGCCCGTCCGCCAACACGACGCGGAGCGCGTCATCCGTGCAACTGACGCCAACAGCGAGGGGCTCCACATCAATTGCCAAAGTGCTCATGCCATCTCTCCTCAAACATCTCTCGATTCTCTTCCACAATCCTTTGGATTTCAGACAACTCACCGCTGCGAAAGCCGCGCGACCTCACCAGGGCCACAGGGTTAAGCCAGAATTTGGCGAACCGCTCAGCAGCTTCAACATGGATGTGAGGCGGCTCATGCCCTTCCAAGCTGAAGAAGAAAAACCTGTAACCTTTGATTCTCAAGACCGTCGGCATAGCGACAGTTTACCCGGAATGTTCATCGCGTGAAAAGTGGGAGTTCAAGGTAGCCTGTCTAACGCCGGGGATAAGCTGCGCGCTGGAATCTTCGCTGATAACAAGCTTGCTCATTGCGCGTCAGCTTCATCCCCTTGTTAGATGGGTATATCTTTTGATGATTCATTGCTGCCACGCCGACTTTCCAAATCTTCAAGCGGCCAGCCATTCAAGCTGCGCTCCTTTCAACATTCATGATGCCACAGCGCGACAACCTTCATCACTACGCCTTTATCTGGCGTCAAGCATCGCTGGATCACAAGAGCAGAAAGCGATGATGACACTTCAATTCTATCTTTCAACTCTCCAGCACATCTAACGCCCGGCATCACCCGCCGCGCACTCAACCTCGAAACCATCCAAGTCTCAGTAGATTGAAATTTAAGCATAAACCTTGACCTGCGACAGCGATTCGATATGACCAACGCTGCCATACAGAGTCCCCAGGGCAGATACGATGAACTGAGCGAAGCGGCGCAGGCGAAAGTGCGCTTCCG
>JANOGZ010001170.1:0-3003 GCA_031406255.1 Pyrinomonadaceae bacterium
GTTCCGGCGCGGGTGGAGGTGTCGGAACTGGAGTCGGCTCGGGCGTCGGTACGGGCGTCGGCGTCGGTGTGGGCGGCGGGGCCGGCTTCGGCGGCACGGTGCCGGTGAAATCGGCGATCTGGCTGCCGGTGAGATTGCTGAACGTCTGGCTCGGCGGAGCAAAACTGTACTCAGCGCGAGCCGGCGTGAGCGTATAAGTACCCTCGGCGGTGACGTTGAAAGAGTAATTGCCGAGCGCGTCGGTCGTCGCCGCGGATGTCCGCGCGCCGCTCAGGCTGATGATCACACCGCCGAGCCCCTCACCGTCGGAGCCTGTCACGCGCCCGCCGATACTGTACGTGAGGAGCGATCCCGTAAAGTTAGCGGTCTGGTTCTGGTCGAGGGCGCTGAAAGTTTGCCGCGGCGGGGTGAATGTGTAATTGGCACGCGACGGAGCGACGGTGTAAGCGCCGCCCGCAGCGAGATCGGTAAACGCGTAGCCCCCATCCGCGCCGGTCGAGGCGGTTGCCGCGGCCGTGCCGGTGAGAGAAAGGCTCACACCGGGGATGCCTCTGCCGGTGTTGTCTGCGACGCGCCCGCTGAGCGTGAAAGCCAGCCGCGCGGCGGTGAAATCAGCCGTCTCATTCACGCTTAGATTACTGAAACTCCGGCTCGAAGGAGCAAACCCGAAATAAGTCTTTGACGGCGTAACGGTATAATCGCCGCCTCCCGGCAGGTTCGCAAAAAGATAGCGGCCGTCGCCGGAGGTGGTGGCGATCCCGGTTTGTGTGCCGCTCAGGCTAACGGCCACGTTGTCGAGGCCGTTGCCGCTTCCGTCCGTGATCCTTCCCGAAATCGAAGCGAAGACGAGTGTGGTTTGGGAGGTCGAGTTGTTGGCGCTGATTGGGTCAGGCTCATTACCCGAGACGCTCGCCGTGTTGCCGATCGTTCCCGCGACGGTGGGCATCACACCGAGGGTGATGGCCGCGACAGCGCCGCCCGCCAGTGTACCGATGGCGCATGTGACGACGCGGTCAGTCTGCGCGCAGCCGGGCGAGGCTGACGCGAGAATCACACCCGTCGCCAGCGTGTCGGTCAGGGTCACGCCGGTGGCCGTCGAGGAGCCGTGGTTTGAGACTGTCACATGATAGGTGAGTGGGCCACCCACCGCTGCCGGGTCCGGCGCATCGGTTACTGTCACCGAGAGATCGCGAACCGGATCGGGCACGACGTCGATCGTGACGGTCACGATACTGGAATCAGCGCCGCCGTCATTAGCTTTATAACTGAAGCTGTCCCTCCCATCGAAGGAAGCCTCGGGCGTGTAGCTAAACGAGCCGTCCGTGTTCAGCGCGAGCGCGCCATGCGCGGGGGCGCTCACCTGCACGGCGCGCAGCGTGTTGTTCTCGATATCCGTATCATTGATGAGCAGCCCCGGCGCGGACACGCTCAAGCTGCTGCCTGCTTCCACACTGTAAGCATCACTGCTGGCGGACGGAACATCATTGACCGCGGCGACCGAGATCGTCACCGTGGCCGTGTTGCCTGCGAGCGCTCCATCCGTCGCCCTGAAAGTGAAGCTGTCGGGGCCGTTATAATTAGCGGCCGGGGTATATGTCAGATCGGGCGCAGCGCCGGACAGTGACCCGTGCGCGGGGCCGGACAGAATATTAAAGAACAGCGCGTTACCTTCTACGTCGGAGGCCGTGAGGGAGATCACGCGGGCGGTATCCTCATTTGTCGTGACGCTTTGATCACTGGCTACCGGCGCATCATTTATCGCCGCGACGGTAATACTGACAGAAGCCGTGTTGCTCTCCGTCGTCGCGTCCTTTGCTCTGTATGTAAAATTATCCGTGCCATTGAAATCAGCGGCAGGCGTATAGCTAAAGGAGCCATTCGCATTCAGCACGAGCGTGCCGTGCGCGGGAGCGCTGACGAGCGCCGCCGTGAGGAGATCATCCTCGGGATCGCGGTCATTTCCGAGCACGCCCGCCGCATTCAGCGCGGCGTCTTCATCAACACTGTAGCTATCACTGGCGGCCGACGGCGGATCATTGACGGGCGTGACGGTGATTGAAATCGTCGCTTCGTTTGAATCGAGTTGCCCGTCGTTGGCTTTGAAAGTAAAGCTGTCGGGTCCCGCGTAGTCCGCGTGCGGCCGGTAGACGAGCGCCGGCGCTGTCCCGCTCAGCGTGCCATGCGCGGGCGGCGTGACGATCGTGTAGACGAGCGTGTCGTCGTTTGCATCTGAAGCCGTCAGAGTGATATCCGCCGCCGTATCTTCGGCGGGGGTAACTAACTGGTCGTTGGCGACGGGGGCTCTGTTGGGTGGCGGGTCGACCCTGATGCTCACCGCATTCGACGTGGTGGCAGCTCCCTCGTTGTCCGTCGCGCGGGCCGTGACCGCATAGCTGCCGACCGCCACGTTATTCCATGCCGCCTGGTAAGGGGCGGCAAAGTCTGTGCCGATCAGGGTCGAGCCGGCATAGAAATCCACGCGGCTGATAGTGCCGTCCGCGTCCGACGCAGTGGCGCTGAGCGTGATGCTGGCCGGCGCCGTAAACGTCTCGCCCGCGGTCGGTGCGGTGATGCTCACCGTCGGCGCGTCGTTATGTAAAACCAGCAACGTATTGGAGACCGTTCCGCCGCCGAAAGATGCGGTGATCCTGACCGTCGTGTCGTCCGGCACACCGCCCGTGGTAATGACGAAAGATGATCTGGTGGCGCCTTCTGGAACGGTTACGGTCGGTGAAAGCGTCACGGCCGGGTCGCTGCTGGTGAGCGTGACGAGGGTGCCTCCGGCGGGGGCCGGATCAGCCAGCGTGAAGGTTCCGACGGTGGCATTGCCGCCGACCAGATACGTATGCTTGAGAGCCAGCGACGTGGCCCTCGCGGGAGGATTGAAAGGCGCAATGCCTCCGCCGAAAGGACGGTAGAGCGGGTCACCGATATTGATGATCATCCACTTCAACTGCCCGGTGTTCCGTAAAAAAGCATCGCCGACATTAGCGCCCTCGAACA
>JANOGZ010001220.1:0-4594 GCA_031406255.1 Pyrinomonadaceae bacterium
CGCCGCCGGGTCGCGTTCGCCGGCGCTTCGATCCTCCTGACCAGTGAACGCGCCCTTCCGGTCGCGTCAACCGTCACCCGCGACCGGCACACGCGCGCGCCGCCATCGCGGATATCCAGGCGGACGCCGCGGACGCGTCCCTCTTCGATCACGAGGGACGTGGCCGGCGCTTCTTCCAGCACTTCGACGCCCACCGCGCGCGCGCGCAACAGAAGGCGCTGATCCATCTCGGCGCGGCTCAGGCCGAGAGCATCGGCAGGAGGATGACGCGCTCGGCCCTGACCGAACCACTCGCTCGGGATCGAAACGCTTTTTCCGTTGCGCGTATAAAAAACCGTCTCGCTGAGCTGTGCACCGCCGGCCGTGGTCATCTGCGGCGCCACGCCGAGCTGCGCGAAGTGATCCAGGCATTCCGGTGAGATGAACTCGCCGCACAATTTCGGGCGCGGGAATTTTTTCTGCTCGGCGAGCAATACGTGCGCCCCGCCGCTCGCCAGGCGAATCGCCGCGCTCGTGCCCGCCGGCCCGCCGCCGACGATCACCACATCATAATCCTTCGCCTGCCTGCTGTTCATGCCAGTTATCCTTTACTGCCACTCAACACCAACCGGAACGGAAAGCGGCGACGCACTTCGACATCACACAAGCGTGCGCGCGTCGCGAGACGACCGAGCTCGGCCGGACGAAAACTGCGCAGGATCGACAGCGCGCCGTCTTCGCGGGTCAGGCGGTTATGAAGAAAGAGCCGTCCGACGGTGGTGTAGAGGTAGTAGGCGAGCGGATGCCGGTGAAGATCTATCACGAAGATGCGACGGCGCGCGACGCGCGCCGCCTCACGCAGGACCGCGACGACCGCATCGTCTTGAAAGTGGTGCACGAAGAGCGAGCAGATTACATAATCGAACGCATCAGCGGCGAAAGGTAAGCGCAACGCATCGCCGCGCACCGCCGCGATTTCAGCGAAATCGCGTGATTCTTCGAGAATCGCGCGGGTTGAGCGCGCATTGAGATCGAGCCCGACCAGCTGCGCCGGCTGGCGCTCGCGGCGCGCCGCGGCGCCAACCACGCGCAGCAATTCGCCCGAGCCCGCGCCCACATCCAGCAGCGAAAAACTGTCCGTACCGGCGCGCGCGATTTCGGGAAGCAGCGAGCGGCGCAGCGCCCGGCTATCGCCCAGAAAGCGGTTGATGCGGCGCAGTTCGACCAGGCAGCCCTCATATTCTCCGGGCGTGTAATCGCCTTTGTCGAGATGCTCGAGTTCGTGGCTGCGCTTATGAAAACGACCGAACATGGAGAACCATAGATCTCTTAAATCGCGTCTGGACGGGCGCCGTCGTCACCGCCGGTTGATTTTGACGGGTTATAATTTCTCGATAACCAACGCGCTGTTTTTTGAGCCGAAGCCGATACAGTTGCATAAAGCGACGCGCACGCTCGCCTCGCGCGCTTCGTTGGGAACGTAATCGAGATCGCATTCGGGGTCGCGCTCGTCCAGATTAATCGTCGGCGGCAGGGTATTCGTGTGCATCGCGCACAGCGCCGCCGCGATCCCGGCCGCGCCGCTCGCGCCCTGCGGATGGCCGATCTGTGACTTGGTCGCCGACATCGGAATCGCGCGCGCGTGTTCGCCGAAGGCCACCTTCATCGCCTCGGTTTCGATCCGGTCATTGAGAATCGTCGAGGTGCCGTGCAGGTTGATGTAGTTGATATCCTGTGGCGTGCGACCAGCATCATCCATCGCCAGTTGGATCGCGCGCGCCGGCTCGATCCCACTGTCTTCCAGACGCACGCGATGATAAGCGTCGCACGTCGCGCCGTAGCCCGTAATCTCCGCGTAGACGGGCGCGCCGCGCCGCCTCGCGCGCTCATATTCTTCAAGCACGTAAATCCACGCGCCTTCTCCCAGCACGATTCCCGAACGATCGCGCGAAAACGGACGCGAAGCGCGCTCCGGCTCGTCATTCCATTCGGTTGTCAGCACCGTCATCAGATTGAAGCCGGCGAGGATACCGGGTGCGAGCGGCGCATCAACGCCGCCCGTCAATATCAACTCACACCGGCCGAGCGCGATATGCTCGGCGGCGTAGGCGATCGCATCCGTCGAGCTGGTGCATCCGGTCGAGATGATGTGTGAGAGGCCGCGCCACCCGAAGGCCATCGAAAGCTCTGACGAGAGCCCGCCGTGGGTTGATGAGGGAATCGTATAGACGCTCGCTTTTTGCGGCGCCCCCGCGTACCAGTGCTCGTATTGCCGTTCGGTGAAACTGAGACCGCCACCGCCCGTGCCGAGCACGACACCGCAGGCGCGACGCTCCTCGAGCGTCATATCTGTGGAACAAATCCCCGCATCGTCCAGAGATTCGCGCGCCGCCGCGAGCGCCAGCGGAACGGTGCGCGGAACGTGACGGCGATCTTTCGGATTCAGTTGCGCTTCCCAGTGGAAGTCGCGCACTTCGGCGGCGATCTTGACGGGTGAATCGGAGACATCGAAGCTTTCAATGCGTCGGACGCCGCTCTCGCCGCGCGCCAGCGCGCTCCAGAAAGCTTCGCGTCCGATACCCAGGGGAGTTACACAACCCATTCCCGTGATCACTACGCGGCGCGGGCGCTTCATACGTCTTAGCATAACGATACTCTGACTCACCGCCGCTCGGACGGTCTAAATCTTCCCGGCGAGTTTGCACGAGAAGCATAGCACCCCCGACCGCACGCTGACTAACCGGGGCCACATCATCACGCCCGTTTTGGCGGTGGAGTTTTTGTTCGCCACGTGTTGTGAGAATATTTGTGCGGCGCTAACCCCTCGCGAGAAATTAGCGGTCAGGAGCGAGCCCGGAATCGGGTCAATGAGCTGGCAGCTTCGCAAGAGTACGCGTGCGCGCGAGGTCTGTTCCCCGACATGGCGGTCAAAGCGCGGGTTTAAGCTCGGTCTTTACTGTTGCGCCGCACGCGCCACAGGAGGAGCGCGGCGAGCGCCGTCGCACCACCGGTGATATCGATCAGGCTGTCGTAGATCGAACCGGTGCGCGTGGCGACAAAGGATTGATGATATTCGTCGAGCAGTGCGTAGAGAGCTGTCAGGCAGAGCGCGAAGGCGAACCAGTTGACGCGCAGGATGTGTTGCGACGAAGAGAGAAACGCGCGCGCGGCTAAAAGGGCGAGGATCGCATACTCGGCGAAGTGCGCCCCCTTGCGCACAGCGAAGTGCCCGCGGATAAGTCCCTCTTCGCTGAGGCCCGGAAACAGCCACAGCAGCAACGGCCGCACGATCCGTGAAGTGTTCGAGGCCGCCAGTTCGCCGGTCGAAGCGAGGAAGATCAGCGCCATCCACAAAATAACCGGGCCGTAGCGCCAGACGCGCCCCCAGCGCTGCTTCTTCTGCGCCTCAGGCGCGCTCGCGGCTTCTTCTCTTGTCTGGGCTCCAGCGATCACTTCAGATTCTCACAAAAAGGAGAAGAGGGAAGCTGCGAACCGAGGCGTTGCGCCCGGCGCTTCCCTCCTCTTTACTCTCTGCCGCCACTTTTACGGCGTGACGGCGCGCGGCCGGTCACTGCGCCGCCGCCGCGCCCGAAACAATCTCGATGATCTCTCTGGTGATTCCCGCCTGGCGGATGCGGTTCATATTGAGCGTCAGCGAGCCGATCAACTCGCCGGCATTCTTTGACGCCGCATCCATCGCCGTCATCCGCGCGCCCTGTTCGGAGGCGACGGATTCGAGCAGCGCGCGAAAGGCCTGCGTCTCGATCAGGCGCGGTAGGAGCTGGCTGAAAAGTTCGTCTGGCGGCTGCTCATAAATATAGTCGACGAAGGTGACCGGCCGGGTCGGGTCCGTGGAAACGGTTTCGGGCTTTTCCTCGGAGCGCGAGACGGGCAGGAGTTGTTCGACGACGACGCGCTGCTGGAGAACGGATCTGAACTCGTTATAAATGACAAAAACTTTGTCGAGCGTTTCATCTTCGATGAAGCGTCTGGTGATGTCATGGGCGACTTCGACCGCTTCTTCATACTCGACGCGGCCCTTACCGGTGAGGCCGATGTATTCGCCAACCAGCGTCACGTCGCGGCGGCGGAAGAAGTCTCTGCCTTTGCGTCCGACCGCGAGCATCTCGATTGTCTGGCCCGTGTGCGCGCGGATGAAGGACTGCGCCGCTTTGATCAAATTGGCGTTGAAGGCGCCGGCCAGACCCTTGTCGGCCGTGATTAAAACGAGCAGGTAACGCTCATCCCCGCGGCTGTCGAGCAGCGGATGATGAAAGTCTTCATCCGTGAATGTGGCTAGTTCGGAGAGCACTTCCAGCATCTTGCTGGTAAAGGGACGCGCCGCCACGACGCGATTCTGGGCGCGCTTCAGCTTCGCCGCCGAGACCATCTTCATCGCTTTGGTGATCTGCTGCGTGTTCTTGACCGACTTGATGCGGCGCCGGATATCGAGAAGGTTTGCCATAATTAAGGTCCGGAGTCTGAAGTCCGGAGTCCGGGGTCAAAAGCCAAGACATTCGACTGCGGACTCCGGTCTTCAGACATGTTCTAAGCGCTGTCCGCGGCGGGCGTCATCAACCCCCTCTCGTCGCTCCATCACTACTTAAAGTAGGCG
>JANOGZ010001238.1:0-2049 GCA_031406255.1 Pyrinomonadaceae bacterium
TCTCCTTCTTTCGGTTGCGGCACCTCCGCGTCAACAATCCTGAAGTCGGCAAGCGTCGGCATCCCCGTCGGACGGCCGGCGAGTAAAATCTTCTTGTTCATTCGACAAGTCTCCATAGCGGCGCTTCCTCCTCTGAATAAATTCCGAGGAAGAAGCGCCATCGGGTCTATAATTCAAGCACCCCCGTCGGGAGACAGTGTGCTGCGTTCAAACATTCTCCACGCGGCATCTTGAAGTCGGGCAACCGCGCTGGTCGTGATTTGCGTAATCCTGTTAATGATGCAAAGGATATGGCACAGGCATTACGCGATCTCAGCTTTGATGTCATATACGGAGAGAACCTGTCACAGCATAACATGAAGCGCAACATCAGGGTTTTTGGCGATAAGATTCGCAACGGCGGGATAGGGCTGTTCTACTACGCCGGTCACGGCATTCAGATAAACGGGAGAAACTATTTGATCCCTGTCGGCGCTGCTATTACTAAAGAAGAAGAAGTGGAGTACGAATCCGTTGACGTTGGCTCGATTCGAGCGGATGCGGAGACGGATACTCTAATGGATGCCAGCCGCCACCGCGCCGCTCAACCGCAGCGTTAGGCGCGCTGGCTCGATGTCATGACCCGAGGCAATACCAGTGCTCAAGCTACATCTCGATACCGACCTGGGGGGCGATATTGATGATCTATGCGCACTGGCAATGGTGCTCAATTGGCCGGACGTCGAACTGCTCGCCGTCACCACGGTCGCCGACGATCAAGGGAGACGGGCCGGGTTTGCGCGGTACGTCCTGGGACTCGCTGGCCGGGAAGAAACGGCCGTCGCCGCCGGCGCCGACGTCTCGCTTGATTGCTATCGCTCCCGGCCAGGCTTGCCAGACGAAGACGTCTATTGGCCGGAACCCGTCGCGCCCGCCCCGACCTCACTCGATCAAGCCCTCTCCTTGCTTGCGCGCAGTATCGAGCAGGGCGCGATCATCGCCGCCATCGGACCCTTCACGAATCTGGCTCTGCTGGAACAGCGGTCTCCCGGCATATTGCGCAGCGCGAAGCTTTATCTGATGGGCGGGTACGTGTTTCCTCCCCGGGAAGGTTTCCCGCGCTGGGGCAACGACGTGGACTACAACGTTCAGGTCGATGTTCAATCAGCACACTATGTCATCCAACGCTCAAGCCCCACGCTCGTTCCACTGTCAGTCACCGTCGAGACCTCGCTCAGAAGAGCCTACCTGGCAACTCTCAGACAGTCAGGGCCACTGGCTCGGCTCATCGCAAGACAAGCGGAGGTCTTTGCCAGGGACGAGAACATCGAGGCACTGTATGGTCAGACGTGCAAGGGTTTGCCGGAAGACACCATCAATTTCCAACACGACCCGCTCGCTTGCGCGATCGCGTTAGGTTGGAATGAGGGTGTGGTGATCAGTGAAATCCCTTTGCGATTGGAGATCAAGGACGGATGGCTGTGTCAAAGCGTGGACGACGGCGGTAAACCTACAAGAGTGGTGACGCGAGTGAACGGAGATAAATTTAACGAGTTCTGGTTCAGGACAGTAGCGGGCAAGAACGCGGTGTGACCTGTGGCGCGCGCCTCTAACCGGGCGCTTCGCTGTAATGTGGAAGTAAAACTTCTGATACGTCAGCCTTCTTCCGGTTACGTAACGGTGGGTAATTGCATGCGACAACTATTCGCCATCGAATTTGGCATCTCCAGGTCCATTGCATTTTCGCTCGCCCAGGCGGTCGTGGCGTCCGTCTGGATAGTGAAATACGGTGCGGCGAGGAAAGACAGGAAATATGCTGAAGGGCGTCAGGCAATCGTCAGAGACGAGAGATTCCGAAACTCAGGCAAAGTCGTATTTGTAATTAGCAACATCGTTACTTTTGCTTCATTCTGGACCAATTCAAAGATACTTCTTTTATCTCCCCGGGATGACACATTTCGCGTAGCCGGGATGGTTGTATTGATCGCCGCGACGCTCTTGCACATTAAATCAATGAAATACCTGGGGGACAATTACTCGCCCTGTTTCGATTCCCATCTGCCCTTCCGG
>JANOGZ010001362.1:0-2964 GCA_031406255.1 Pyrinomonadaceae bacterium
GTGGATCTGTCGGCGTGCCCGGCACAAGCACGAACGAGGCGTTCTTCTTCCAGGATGGTTGGCAGCCAGTGCCCCGCCTGTCGCTCAACCTCGGCATCCGTACCGAGCGCGAAGAAGCCCCGAGTTTCACCCCGGGTCAGCCCAGCATCAAGTTCGACTTCGCCGACAAGATCGCCCCGCGCCTCGGCGCGGCATTTGACCTGACCGGAGACGGCAGGACGAAGCTCTTCGCGAGCTACGGTCGGTTCTACGACCGCTTCAAGTACGAGCTACCGCGTGGCTCGTTCGGCGGCGACTTCTTCCGCCAGGATATTTTTGAGATCTTCCCGGGCGATGGGCCGTTCACGAGCTTCACCACGCCGCGCATCATCGGCAGCAACCCCGATCCTATCGGCGGGAGGTGCCCGATCCCGAACAGTTCGGCCCGCAGCCGCTGTCAGTTCGACTTCCGCATCCCGTCCAACGCCGGCCTCGGCCTGGATTTGGGCGCGATTGACCCGGACCTCGAGCCGTTCCGCCAGAGCGAATTCACCGTCGGCGCGGAGCGCGACCTGGGCAGGGGCCTTCTCCTGAGCGGGCGTTACACGCACAAGAAGGTTGACGTGGCCGTCGAGGACATCGGCTTTTCGAGTCCCCAGGGTAGT
Organism: Pyrinomonadaceae bacterium; assembly: GCA_031406255.1. Lineage (GTDB taxonomy): Bacteria > Acidobacteriota > Blastocatellia > Pyrinomonadales > Pyrinomonadaceae > JANOGZ01. The sequence continues at coordinate 645 of JANOGZ010001362.1, forward strand.
GAGGCTTTCATCATCGGCAACCCGGGACGGGGTCTGGCGGCGCAAGTGGCCCGGGACTTCGGCTTCATCCCGCTCGAGGCGGAACGGAAGTATGATGCCGTCGAGGTTCGCCTCGACAAGCGGTTCACCAAGCGTTACTACTTCAACGCGAACTACACGTACAGCCGCCTGTTCGGCAACTACTCCGGCCTGGCCAGCTCGGACGAGGACGGACGCACCAGCCCGAACGTTAACCGCAACTTCGACCTGCCGTTCGTCGGCTTCACCGCGCTCGGCCAGCCGGATAACGGTCGCCTGCCGACCGACCGACCGCACGTGTTCAAGTTCTACGGCGCGTACACTCTGGACTATAACGATCAGTTCGGATTCGGAGCCGGCAACAGCACCGAGTTCTCCGTCTTCACCACGGGGCAGAGCGGCACGCCCCTCACGACGCGCTTCACTTTCTTCAGAGTTGACAACCAGATCCTGAATGGTCGTGGCGACCTGGGGCGCACCGAGAAGTTCACGCAAACGGATCTCGGAATCCGTCATAAGTACAGCTTCGGAGGCAACGAGCGGTTAACGATGGTGTTCGATGTGGACATCCTCAACGCGTTCAACGAGAGCAACGTGCTGGCGGTCTTCGACAACATCTCGGGTATTAACTTCTCTGGCGAAGACATCGGCCTTTCGTCGAACGTGGCGACGGCTGAGGCTCAGTTCCAGCGGCAGCCTACCCGTGACGCGATCATGGCCGCCATCAACTCCACCGTAGGGGGCGTCGATCCGCGCTACAGACAGCCCACCACTTTCCAGGGCGGGCGGAGCGTTCGCTTCGGCTTCCGATTCCTGTTCTAGAGCGATAAACCCTTGAAACCTTGAAAGCCCATCCGAGATTCGGATGGGCTTTTTTTTAGATGGAAGCGGGTTTTAGTGATGACTGCAAGTCGCTCTGCCTGAGAGAGCTCATCCAGTCTGTCAGCAACAAAGGAGACCGACAGCCGAACCCTACCTTTGACAAGGTGATTCGGCAGGAGGCGTATTATGCGCTACCAGCTTTCTCTCTCAACTGTTTAATCACCTGCCTGATCTTCTCCGCGTCGCGCGCATCCGGTCGGTTTTTCAGAAAAAGTTCCAGAGAATCGGCAGCCTCTCGGTAGCGTTTCTGTTCGCCGTAGAGTCCGGCCAGCTGCCAGTGCACATCCGCGACCTTGCCCTTGCCCAATTCATTGGCGCGTTTGAAGGACGCTTCGGCCTGATCCAATTTCCCGGCACGTTTGAGGGCCATGCCCAGCCACAGGTATCCGTTGATCGATTTATTGAACAGCGTGACAGCGCGCTGCAAGGTTTCGACAGCCTCATCAGTTCGTTTCAAGTGGTATTGTGCCAGACCCAGGCCGAACGTGCTGGAATAGCTGCGCGAGTTGACTTCAGTCGCTTTCGTTAAAAGAATGTATGCCGCTTCAAAATAACCGCGCACAACATATTCGGTGCCCAGACGATCTAAAGCCAGGTAATAGTCGGGAAAAATCTCAAGCGCTCGCTTCAAGCTCTGGAAGCCTTCCTTCTCGTTTTTGTCCCGCAGCACTTTGACGCCTGCTTCATATAGCTTCTTGGCCTCTTCCGGCACCTCCTGAGCGAAGACTGTGCCCGGCGGGGCGGCGAAAGGACCCGCGTTGGCATTCGCATTCACTTTCAGATAGAAATCTACTTGCTGAGTGTCTGCCCCGGCGCCGGGAAGCATCGAAATGCTATAGAGTTGGATCTCCTGTACCTGCTCCATGTAGTCTGTGCCGTAAGGCAACACCCTGACTCTGTAACGACCATCCGTAAGATTCCTGAACGTGTAAAAGCCTGAGCCGTTTGTTTTCGTTCGATTCAAATTCACATTCAAGTCGTTGAGCAATTCTACATATACGTCAGGCACCGGACTGCGAGAATTGCTAAAAACGTGACCGGAGATGGTGTTCCTGCCCTGCGGCGGCGTGGCGGTATGAATCAGTGGATAAGCGGTGAGCGGTTGGGCAGCGGCGTCTGATGTTTGACCGGGAAGGGCGGCAAAACCGACAGCAAGACCGAGTAGCAAATGAGCGCCTCTTTTCATGGCAACCTCCTTTGTAAAGCGAAACCGGTCAAGAAAAGCTCAGGACATCATTAGCGGATATCAGGCGGACGCAATTGTAGCACATCAAAGGTAACCTGCATTACTTATGTGTCGCGCATCGATAATAAATCCACGGGAGGATCAAGAATCTACAGAAAAGCCGGGTCGCTCTGGCTTCTGGCCTTGCCATTCGACTCACTGCAAAAAAAAGAATCGGGGCGATCCGCCGCCCCG
>JANOGZ010001369.1:0-1405 GCA_031406255.1 Pyrinomonadaceae bacterium
GCCTCTGGTCAAGTCGAAGGGCCGCTGCGCCTCTTCACGCATCAAGCGCTCTGATTCCGTCTCGCGCTCTTCTGCGCCCAGCCCGCTCAGGTCGATGACCGACATGCTCAGCGGCCCGGCTTCCGAGATGACTTGCACGGCCTCGCCATCTACCACAGTGAAGGTAGTGCGCAGCGATTCATGACGACGCACGATCTCGGAGAAGCTCTTTTCCAGCGCTTCGATGTTTAGTTGACCTTCGAGTCTGACCGCCGCCGGGATGTTGTAGAAGGGACTGTCGGGCTCTAACTGGTTCAGAAACCATAATCGCTGCTGCGCAAACGAGAGCGCCGCATCAGCCCCCGGCTCGCGGCGAATGATGGGCGGAGCGGATGTTGCCTGCCCCTCGGACAGTGTTTCGTCGATGGCCTGTGCGAGGGCGGCGACGGTCGGTGTCTCAAAGAGGCGGCGCAGCGGAAGTTCGACGTCGAAGGTGAGGCGGACTCTGGAGATCAGCTGCATCGCCAACAGCGAATGCCCGCCGAGGGCGAAAAAGTCGTCTTCAATCCCCACTCGCTCCATCCCCAGTAACTCCGCACACATCCCAGCGATCGCTTCCTCCACCTCGTTTCGCGGCCCCACATATTCCTTCTCCGTCGCCGCTCTCTCCCCGCCAGGCGCCGGCAACGCCCTGCGGTCTACCTTCCCGTTCGGCGTCAGCGGTATCGCATCCATCACTACCATCGCCGACGGCACCATGTAATCCGGCACCTTCTCTCTGAGGTAGGCGCGCAGTGTCGCCGGCGACTGCCTCTGCTCAGCCTCGACCACCACGTAGCCCACCAACCGCTTGTCTCCCTCTCGGTCTTCTCGCGCTATCACCACCGCTTCCCGGACCCCTGCATGGCCCCTCATCACCGCTTCGATCTCTCCCAACTCGATCCGGTAGCCCCGGATCTTCACCTGATTGTCGGCGCGCCCGAGGTACTCGATCTCCCCGTCTGCGCGGTAGCGCGCAATGTCGCCCGTGCGGTACATGCGCGCTCCCGGCTCGCCGCTGTGCGGATCCGGCACAAACCTTTCTGCCGTCACCCCGCCACGGTTCAGGTAACCTCGGGCGAGCCCCGCGCCGCTGATGTAAAGCTCTGCCGCTACGCCCCTGGGCACCAACTGCAGCTGCCTGTCAAGCAGATAGACCTGCGTATTGGTGATCGGTCGTCCGATCGAAGGTGCTCCGGCGAACCCCTTTTCCACCAGGGCACAGGTCGAATAGGTCGTGTCCTCAGAGGGACCATACAAGTTGAAGACGCTCTCGACACTCGCCTGCGCGTAGATCTGCTGGACGAGGCTGTTGGGCAATGCTTCGCCGGCGAGGTTGACGATCCGAACCGCCGCCGGAATAGCCTGCGCCAGCACCAGCTCCGCC
>JANOGZ010000040.1:0-1939 GCA_031406255.1 Pyrinomonadaceae bacterium
CATGCGCCAGCCGATGGCGACGTCGAGCAGAAGCAGGCCGCTTTCCAGGAACTGGATGATCAGCGCACCGAGCACGCAGGCGCGACCGATCCTCCCTCCGGCAAGATCGTCCCGCCTTGACGGACAGCGGCGGCGATGTCCCTGAAGCCTTCGGACAGCAGCGGTGAGAGGAGAAACTCGACGGCGCCACCCATGTACGCGTGCGAGCGGCGGTCAAGGAACATGGCTGAATCTGAAGTGAGACTGTAGCTCCCGTCCTGCTTGATTAAAAAGCCGATCACCACCAGATAGTCGCACAGAATGCGCATACCGCGCGCGGAAGCCTCGCACCTTTGAGCCAGCTCGGCGGCGCTCTGTTTTCCCTCGCCAATACCGGTGAAGAGATCGAGCTCGAGCGCGGCTTTAATCGCCGCCGTGCGCTGGTACGCGTTGACCGTATCGAAGAAAAGAATCGGGGAGGGTGCAGAAGAAGGGGGCTGGGTCGACATTATTAACCTCCGCGGGCGGTCCTGATGTGATGTTTGCCGAACTCGGAAGTTACTGCTTTTTCAGGCTTCAATCAAGATCCCGGGGTGACGGTTTCGACGGATTGTCAGACTGCGCCGTGGGCGTGCTGTGCTCAACCGGGCAGTTGCCCGGTGACCCAGCGGCCATTATGTTGATGTGTGGCGGGTGGGCTACCTCACTTTATCGATTTTCTCTTCTGCCTCCTCTTGTTGCGATTCGGTAGGGTGCAATTCTTTTTGTTGGATTTCGGCGCTCGGCTCATAGCTGAGGGCGATAAACACGGGGAAGTGGTCTGAACCGAAGTACGGGAGCCTTCTGAAATCAATTAGTCTGAAGTGGTTCGAATGAAAGAAGTGATCGAGCGGGAATCTGACGAATGGATATCTCGCATGAAAGGTATTATAAAACCCGCGCCCGATCCGTGGATCCAACAGGCCGCTGATGTCCTGGAAGAGATAGTTTGTCCGGGACCATGCCACATCATTCAAATCACCCATCACAACGGCTGGCACACCCTTCGCCTTGATTTCTTTCCCGACAATAAGAATTTCCGCGTCACGCCCCGTAGACGTTTGATCTCCGTCGGGGACAGGCGGCTTGGGGTGCAGGCAGTGAAGCTCGACCTGCTGCCCCGACGGCAGCCTGACCAGTGCGTGAATGGAAGGCACGTCGTCCTGAACCAGAAACTTGATCTCCGGGTTTATCAGCTCGAGTCGGGAGTAGAGGATCATTCCGTAGGCGTTGTCCTGCGGCTGGTGAACGGTAAAGGGATTGGTCTGCTCCAACTCTTTCAACTGCTCGCTCCACCACTCGTCTGTCTCGACTGCCAGAATAATGTCAGGGTCATTCTCACGGATAATCTCCCTCAAATGCGCCGCGTTGCGATTGTCTATCAGCACATTCGCAAACAGTAAGCTGAGACTCGATTCCTTTCTTGGATTCCTGCTCCGCTGCACTTGTTTGCGAGATAAAAACGTGTAGGGGCGCATCATGTAGCTTTGGTAGAGCAGGCATAACGATAAGACGGCCAAAAACAGGTTGCTGGCGATGCCCGTATCCCCCCGTAGCGTCAGGTATGCCGCCATGGTGGCAGCGGAGAGGATGGTGATTTGGATGCGAGGGAAATCGAGAACCCTGATCCACCATGCGTCCTTCCGCAACAACGGAAGGGCGGTGGCCATAATCATTAAAAAACCGATCGCGATCAGTGCTATCTCCACAGTTTACCTCTGGGTATCCTAAACGTAAGCGGTCAGCCATCAGCCATCAGCCATCAGTGGTCAGTGGTCAGCGGTCAGCCGGTCATGTGTGGCGCCGATCTTTCATGGCGCGCTCTTCTTTATTTTAGCTGAAAGCTGATAGCTCAACGCTTACAATCTTTTGGTGCGCGTGTCCGCGGCGCCGCATTGCCGGCCCGCCGGGGGCGGAAAAC
>JANOGZ010000052.1:0-2945 GCA_031406255.1 Pyrinomonadaceae bacterium
AGCGACAGGCTGCTGATGACCGTGTTCGTCGCCCCGTCGATGACCCTGACGACTTTGTTCGCCCCATCAGTCACGTAGATACGGTTGAGGCTGGTGTTAACTCCGACCGCGCCCGAGACGCCCGGGATGGTCGCGATGAGCGAATGGTCATTTCCGTCGCGCACCTGGAGGTCTGAGCCGGACGAGAAGTAGAGCCGGTTCGTCACAGGGTTCACGGCCTGGATGAAGATACCCGAAAGATCGGTCAAAACCGAGAAGCCAGGCGAGGGGCCGAACACACGTGTGCCGCCGGTGCGGGAGACGTATGCCCTCCCTGTGGCCGAATTGACGCGAACAGTATTAGCGACGCCACCCGAGCCGAGCGGTCCCGCGACGATCGTATTCGTCGCTCCATTCAGAACATGGAGCGGGTCATTCCCACCGCCGCACTGGCTCAACGTGTAGATGAGGTTCGTCGTCGTATCAATATCGAATTGCCCGCCGCAGAAGCCGATTGACACAGACGTGATAAGCGAGTTGTTCGAGCCGTCGTAGACGAGGATTTGCCTGCCGAACCCGTTCGAGGCATAAAACCGGTTCGTGTTCGGGTTCACGGTCGCCCCGGTGCCGGTTACGGATGTGACGATGGCGGGACTCGTCGGGCTCGAAGCGTTGATTACCAACACGGGGTTCTGCGCATAACCGCCGCCTATGTACACCCGATCAGTGTTGGGGTTGACGGCGATCTGACTAACTGGCTGAGACCCGATAGGGACCGAACCCGTAACGGATGGGGATCCCAGAACCTGTGGGGAGCCGTCGCTGAACGTCCCCGTAGCCGTGGCACTGAGGTCTATGGTGCCCACTCGCGTCGCCCCGGCGGCTGCGCTGAGCGTTCGCAGCGCCATGACGCTACTGGCCCGGAAGACGGCATTGATGACGGCTGACGACGATGCTTGTGCAGCCGGAGACAGGAAGGCTATCCCGGTCAGCAGACCTACCAATACGAGAGCCAAGGTGATACGAAACGCGGCGCGGGGGCGGCGGGGGATACGGGGCATCTGAAGTTTTCTCCTTAAGGCACAGGCGCTGTTTAGGGAACTCACAGCACCGAGGCTTTCTCAAAGCCAATCGCGAAATCCGGGGAAATCCACGCAAACTCTTCAGTTAGTCAAAGTACAGAACATAAGACGTAAAGACGCTCACTTCTTGCGGCTCAAGCACACTTCCTCCCTGAAAAGCAGCGGCACTGCTTTTCTATGAAAAAAATGGCGCGGGCGAGGGATACTGCATTGACTTCAATTCTGACGCTTTGTGAACTGTTACCAGTGATAAAACTGCTCGGTCCGGGGTCCGATCAAAGGAGCGCGAACTTCCAACACTCAGAAGGAGTGAGGGTTTAGCGAACGAACTTTAGACCCGCAAGATAGTCCAAAAGACTCACAAATGTCAATGTAGATTTGTCAATTATGTTACAAATCCACCATACGGGCGCTTTCGAGGAAGCCATCGCGTGACCGGTTCCCGGGCTTAGGCGAGGACGCGAAAGAAACGTCTATCAGCGTTCAGGAGCGATGTCAGGTGCCCGTGCATGCTTCCCCTATGACACTTGTAATAGCGAGGGATTTCCGGCGACCCGTCCGGCCAATGCTTAAAACACACTTAAATTGACGGTGGGATTTATAGCGGAAAAGGGGTGCTAAACAGGCGCGCTGAGGCCCCTGCCTGAATCTCTTGCGAGGGAAGATACAAATCAACTGTCGGGTGCAATTGGTATAGAGTAAGAGCCGCGCCGCACGCCCTGATAAATGCTTCTGTAAAGCATGTGGGGGCGCCGCATCCACAGGCACCCCCACATGCTTTAGGATCTGACTTTATTCCACGCCGAAGCGGCGGCGGTATTCACCACTGACGATGAACGCCTTGACCATCTCCGCCCGCCGCCAGTCTCCGTTGAATTCGTTGAGCTTACCCAGCCAGAACTGGAAGCCCGCCTCATCCGGGTCCCGGTGCAGATAGCCGAAGTACTGCATCTGCACGAATGCCCGGTTGAATTCGCGCGCCACGAACTCTTCGTGAGTGGCGATCTTCAACATCGCGCCGGCCCTCGTCTCACGTTTGGTCAGCATCCCGACCACCATCGCGGTGCGCTCCTCCTGCGTCGGTTTGACTCCCGCATTGGCAAACAGCGCATCCACAAAATCGTCGCTCTCCATACCATCGTAGCGCTCGCGGAACGCGGCGCGGCTCATGAAGTCGACGACGAAGGCTTGCCGATTCGCTGCCAGATGCGCCTCGGCTCCCGCCTCGCCGATCACCACCCCGTTACTGATCTTCCGTGTATCGGGCATGAACTCGGCGAACGTCGGGCGCCTTCCGAACGCTTCCTGATAGAGCCGGTAGACGAGGAAGCCCGTCTCCTGAAACTCGATCGAGAGGAAAAACGCCGCCGACGTGTCCACCCGCTTCGCCTCGATACAACGCGGGTTTGCAACGCAACCCCGGATGTTGGTGGTCCAGAACCGGAGGCCCGCATCATCGGCCTCGCGGTTGAGGAAGTCTTTGTACTGCTGGCGCACGAAGAACTCCACGCCGTTGATGGCGTTCGACTCCGACGCATCGTTGATGATCGTCACCGCCGATCGCGCGATCTGCCCGCGCGCGCCCCCGGTGACACCCCGCAGCACTACCGTGAACGTCTCGTCGTCTTCCGCCTCCTGGTCCTTCGTGACGGGGATCGTGAAGCTCTTCGACACCTCGCCGGCATTGAACGTCACCCGCCCGATGGTGGTGATGAAGTCGCTGTTACCGTCGGCCGTCCCGTCCTGCGTGACGAAGTCCGCCGCCGAGCGGCTCTCCGTATTACCGCTGCGCACAAGGGTGATCACGACCACTCCATCGCGCTCGCCCACTCTGTACGCATCTGCCTCCAACTGAACGACGGTCGCCTGCGACACGGCGAAGTC
>JANOGZ010000088.1:0-2659 GCA_031406255.1 Pyrinomonadaceae bacterium
CTGGATCGGGCCGCCGAGCGAGCCTCCGTACTGCTGCCGGCTGAACGGCGACTTGCCCTGCGGATTGAAATCGAAAGCATTACGCGAGTCGAACTTGTCGTCACGGAAGAGGCCGAACAAGCTGCCGCTGAATCTGTTCGCGCCCGACTTGGAGATGATGTTGACGATGCCGCCGGAAGCCCCGCCGAACTCGGCGTTGAAGCTGTTGCGTAGCACCTGAAACTCCTGCACGGCCTCCTGGTTGATGGTCGTCTGCACGCCGCCGGAAACCGTATTGGTCTCGCCCCCATCGACCGCCACGAGATTGCCGCGCCCGTTGTTGCCGCCGAAGGAGAGCCCTGACTGCGGCGTCTGCGCGACGCGAAAATCCGATGCGTCGGCGATGTTATCCGAGTCGTTGACGCCGGGAGTGAGCAGCGCGTAGTCCAGGTAGTTGCGCCGGCTGATCGGCAGGTTGGTTATCTGGCGCACGTCCACGACAGAGGATTGTTGCGTGCGATCCGTCTCCACCACCTCGGCACCCGCCACGACCTCGACGTTTTCTGTGATGCCCCCCGCGCCCAGCTGGATCGGGATGTTGGCCTGCTGACCGACCGTTAATTCGACGCGCGTCGTACCCGGCGCGAACCCGGCGGTCGTGGCTTCGACCTTCAACTGGTAAGAACTTGGTGGCAGGTTGAGGAAGACATAGTTGCCATCGACGTCGGTCGTGGTCGTGCGGCTCGTGCCCTTGCTTTCATCGGTGATCGTGACGGCGGCGTTGGGAACTGCCGCTCCTGCCGAATCGGTTACTTGCCCCCGCAGTTCCGCCGTCGAACTCGATGCCTGCGAGAAGGCTGGGGAGACTCCGACGACGAAAATGAGGAATGCCGTCAAAAAAAATTGAGTCAGGCTTCTCATTGATATATCTCCTTGTTTGAAGTGTTGGCGGTCGGGGCCGCCAGAACACGGGTACACGAGATGCGTGGTGATGGTTCTTAAAGGGAATTGACCGGGGCTCGCGAGTCGAGCATAATGGCGACCGAACGGTCGGTAAAGTAGCACTAGGGCGCTGAAACGTCAAGCTTTAGTTCTGGCCCGGTCATCGTCTCTGCCCGCTGTTTGGTGCACCCCGAAACAAGCTGTCTGTTGAAAGGCTTTTCATGAAGCGAGAGCAGTCGAGCGTCTGGTTCACGTTGTCGGTCTTATTCGCCATCAACGCGATGAACTTCTTTGACCGGCAGATATTGGGCGCGGTCGGCGAGGCGGTCCGCAAAGAATGGGGGCTGAGCGACGGGGCGCTGGGTGCCCTCGGCACGGCCTTCACGCTGCTCTACGCTTTCGTCGGCGTGCCGCTCGGCCGCCTGACGGACAGGACCGGGCGCAAGTGGATTCTCTCCGCCGGGGTGTTTGTCTGGAGCCTGATGACGGTCGCCTCCGGCTTCGCGAGAAACTTCTGGCAGCTATTTGTTTTCCGTCTCGGTGTGGGCGTGGGCGAAGCGTCCTGCGCTCCCGCCGCGACATCGTTGATCGGCGATCTCTTCCCCGCGAACCGACGCGCCAGAGCCCTCTCCATTTTTATGCTGGGGCTGCCCATCGGCATCGCCCTGAGCTTTGCCGTGAGCGGGACGATTGCGCGTTCTTACGGCTGGCGGGCGGCGTTCTACGTGGCGGGCATTCCGGGACTGCTCTGCGCCTTCGCGGTGCTCTTCGTGCGCGAGCCTTCGCGCGGCGCGACCGAGGTGCACCAGATCGGCGGGCGCAAGCGCGAAGGCTCGCCGTACCGCCTGGTTCTCGGGACGCCGACGATGCGCTGGCTCATCATTTCGGGCGCGCTGCACAACTTCAACATGTATGCCATCGGCTCGTTCATCACCCCATTCCTGATGCGTTACCACGGCGCGGACATCCGCTCCGCCAATTTCGTTTCGATGGTCGTCTACGGGTTGTCGGGCGCGCCCGGTCTTATTCTCGGCGGCATCATCGGCGACGCCATCATGAAACGGCGGGCGAACGGGCGCTTGCTCGTCGGCGCGCTGGCGATTCTCGGCTCGGTGCCGTTCCTCTTTCTCGCGCTCGGGAGGGCGGGCGGCGACCGCGTCGGATTCATGATTCTGATGGGGACGGGCTGCGCGTTGATGTACGCTTACTACTCGACCGTCTATTCGACCATCCAGGACGTGATCGAGCCCAGCCTGCGCGGCACGGCGATGGCGCTCTATTTCTTCGCGATGTACGTGCTCGGCGCGTCGCTCGGGCCCTACGGCACCGGTCTCGCGAGCGACATCTTCACCGCTCGCGCGGCGGGCGCGGCCGGGGTGACAATCCTGACGCAGCAGACGCTGGAACCTTTTCGCGCCGCCGGGCTGCACACCGCGATGTACATCATCCCGGCCCTCGGCGCGCTCTTGACTCTGGTTTTGTTCGCCGCTTCGCGCACCGTCACAAAAGACATGGAGAAACTACAACGCTGGATGCGCGAATCCGCCGCCGAAGAGGCGCCGGCAGGGGCGGCGCAACTTGACGCGGCAGGGGGGCGCGCTTCCAAATAAGGCGCCGCGCGAAAATCCCCGAATTCTCAGAGGAGCGCGGCCCGGGCTTAGCAATGCGGTGATCCGCGGCACAAGGAGGGTTAAGAGCATGCCATACGCTGAGAGCGATGGGGCAAAGATATACTGGC
>JANOGZ010000115.1:0-5258 GCA_031406255.1 Pyrinomonadaceae bacterium
GTATCGCCCAAGTTGTAGGGCACGGCTGTTCCGCCCGGAAGCGACGAGAAGAGGCAGACGACGCCATCATCTGACGGCTGGCTCTTATAACTCCAGGGGAAGGTGGCGAAGCCGAGAAGCCCTCCTGACAGGTTGGCCGTATAGAAGTTGAGAGCGTTGGCGCCTCCCTGACGCAAAGCCGCTTTAGCCTCACGTTCCTCGCGCGAGCCGAAACCCATGTTGTACCACGCGGTATTTGTGGTGCGCGTGATCCCCACGAGTTCGAATCCAAAGGCCGTCGCCGCGCCGCCGGTCGAGCCGCTGAAGGCCTCATTCAACACCTGGATCTGGCTCCGGATCATCCGCTCCGGCACATCACCGTTTTTGATGCCCGGCCCGTTGTTGATGACGTGAAAGTAGACAGGGATGGTGATGGACGAGGCGGCCTCCGGCCCGTTGCTGCGGGTCGCTTTGAACGTGGTGAAAGAGTTTTCGATTTGATCGGCGGTTGCCTGATCCGGGTGCTTCGTACCACACGTGCGGCCGTTCTTATCCTGGGCGGCGCGAGCGCTCTCAATGGGGGCGGTGGGCGTCAGGAAAAGGGCCAGGAAGAGCGCAATTAGCATCAGCAGAGCAACGGACTTTCGTTTCATTTGATCTTCTCCGGGGGAACTAAAAACAGTCGGAACGATGAACGAGCATGACAACTCGCCAGCTTCTTTATCGCGGTTCTTCTAACAGAGGTTGGAAGCAGCAAAGCTTCAGACGGACAGGCAAAGAAGCACGATAAAGCAATCGTTTCCGGATGTCAACAAATGACCGGTCAATATCAATGGTCAATGGCTGAGGACGTATTGCGGGCGAGCCGGTGTCAGGCCGTCTTCTTCGAGCTGCGGGCTTTTGCCGTGGTTCCGGAGCCGGCGCGGTGGCGGCGCGCTTTTTTACCCGTGCGTTGCTGACGAAAACGCTTGATTCCTTCTTCGATCAGTTTCTTCGCGCGCTCCGGGCCGAAGCGGCCGATCGGCTTGAAATCTTTTCCCTTAATGGCATTGTAGGAAATAAAGAAATGCTCGATTTCTGCGATCAGGTTTTCGCTGAGCTTGCCGAGCGACCGCACTTCGCGGTGACTGTGCGCGTTGGCGGCGACGGCGATGAATCTGTCGTTGCGCGTTGTTTCGCCCTCTTCGGTCTGTTCGGCCTCGATCACGCCGATCAAGCGCGCGGGCACGGGGCATCCGACAAAGGCCGACTCGTCCATCAACACGAGCACGTCGACCGGGTCGCTATCGCCGCCCAGGGTCAAGGGCACTAAGCCGAAATTGAAAGGAAAAGAAGCGCCCGCGGGCAGCACGCCTTTCAATATAAAGAGACCGTGTTCCTCATCATAGGCGTACTTATTGCGGCTTCCCTTGGGAGTATCGATAATCGAGTTCAACTCCTGAGATTCCGGATCATAAGAATCGAGGTCCGTCAGGCGCGCCGGCGTCGTGGGCTTTTTGACCATCCCTCTCCTTCCTCACATAACTGCCAGTATCGACATGAGACCGAAAGTTTTATCAGTGCGCCGAATATAACAGATTGTGCGAATGCGTCACCAAACCTGGACATCACACTTCATTCCGGATCAACCGCCAGTTCCTCGCATTACCAGCCGCGTTGAATATCCCACCGGTCGACTACATGCTCGCCTTCGAGTATATGATAGTGAGCATGCTGGGCGGCCGTCAGGCAGGAATGATTGGCCAGCACGCGCACGCGCGCGCCCACCTTCAACTGATCGAAAGTTTTCTCGTCCGGCGCAACACCGAGGCCGTGTTCCTGTGATAGCGAGTGGAGGCGCAGGCCGAGGTCGCGCCCCTGAAGGTCAAACACCCGACCATAACCGCAGGAAGGATCGAGATCAAACGCGCCGCGATCTTTGGAGAGCGCGATTGCTCCGGCATCGAAGACGACCTTGCCGCTGCTTCGGTCGCGATGCACGACCGAAGTCAGAACGGTAAGCGCACAGTCGTCGAGGGCGCAGCTGCCGAGCGTCGCCTGGAATACATCGAAGAAAATGTAATTGCCGGGACGCGCTTCATCAATGCCTGCGAGGTGGTCTACACTCGTGATCGTCGGCGTCGAACCGATACTGACGATCGGCACGGGCAGGCCCGTCGCGCGCAATTGGGCGGTGAGATCAGTCATCAGGTCGCGTTCATGCCGGGCAATCACCAGCAGCTCTTCCGCTGAGCGGCAGTAATAAGAATGGCCCGCATGTGTGAGAATGCCGGCGAAGCGTAGATTTGACGAATCATGTATTCGTCGGGGGATCTCGATGGCTTCTGGCGTATGCGGCTCGACGCCGCAGCGGTGATAACCACAGTCAACTTTCAAAAACAGATCCAGCCTGACGCCCGCCGCCCGCCCCGCCGCATTAAGCAGGGCGGGAATTTCCCCGTCATCCGTGAGCAGCGCGAGTCGCTCACACTTCTTCGATAATCCGAGCGCCGCGGCGAATTTTCCCGGCTCGATCGGCACCGCGTAGGTGATATCCGTGAAACCGTGGGCCGCGAAGGCGCGCGCCTCGGCGAGCGTCGAGACGGTGATGGCGGCCCGTTGACCCTCTGTCTGGATGCGGGCAATCTCTATGCACTTATGTGTCTTGACATGCGGGCGGAGACTCGCGCCGAACCCTCGCACGCGTTCGCTCATTCGCTTCGCGTTGCGCTTAACACGCTCAATATCAAGCACTAGAGATGGCGTCTTGAGCGCTGTCAGGTGCATCGTAGAGATTAACGGTTCGTGGTGCTGCTCGTGTTGGAGTTGCGCATATGTCGCTTCCTGCTGTGCCTGCGATTTCTATGATGCCTTCTGCGGCGGGTATGTCTTCTTGTAGTCACGTTGTTATTACTATCGCTCAAATTCTCGTTCACGTGTGGCGGCAGCCGTTGCATCGGCATTCTCTCGTTAGTGGGCTTCTGTGCAAAAACAAAACTGCCGAAGCACAACACGAAAACAAGGGCCAGAGCGATTCGGGATTTATTCCTCACGGTGCTTTCTCCTTTGCAGCTAGAGATTGGTAAAGCAAGTAAACATCTGTGCCAAACGTGGCGGCAAGTCAAGATTGTCAGCATTATAGATGAACGCGAGCTGCCATTACCAATGGTGATAAGATACGCAAGATTGGTTGGCGTTTGTCCGGACGCGCCTGTTGACGATGAGTTGGATTTGCCAGGAGATGCGCTATTTATGTTCGATGCGTATATCGAAGATGATCGGCTCACCTTGAGAATTGCTCTTTGAGGGGTAGACAGCTACGAGTGGTTCCCCCTCACTTACATTCTTAACTTTTAGAGCGGGCGCGTCGGCCTTATGTTGCGCACGGAAGTCCTCCAACTCTTTCAACTCCGACTGTGTCAGCGGACGGTTCGAGTCGCCAACCATAGCAGTTGGCCAGAGGAGGGGCTGCGGCGAGAAAATCACAGTGAAATTATCTGCCCCCGTAATATTGTCCAGTTGGAGCGGAGAATTACCCCTCGGAAAACTAAAATCTGTGCCGCCGGCAATCACATTGGTTTTCAACCCCGTGACCGGGGATGGTTTGGCAGTCAGAAAGGTGAACGGCTTGTTATCCGGGCCCGGGCCGATAATGTAGAGGTAACCACGCTCGCGCGGCGTGAAATGAAACTTGAACTGCATGCCTGATGGGAGCGTCATTGACGTGTCAGCTACGCGTATTACAGCATCTTTGTGTTGCGGGGGATATGGATATGCCTCCAGCCAATAGCTTATCGCTTCTCCAGAAGGCGGATTGGCGTATTCCGATGAAAGATTAGTGTAAATAGCGATGAGAAGGACAACGAGTGCCAAAACACCGGCGATGATCCACGGCAACTGACCCGCCTTTTGTATCCTTTGCGCGAGAGTTGTCCGCGGGCGCGAAATCTCAACTGATGGTATGACTTTGCTCGAATGAGCGGGCGACAGGGAACTCGGCGATCCTACTTTAGATGAAACGTCTTCGTAACTTGCCGCGGACTTCTTTAGTGTTTCAACATTCTCGGAAACTGTCGTCGGCAACCATGTGGCTTCTTGTTCCTGTGCGCGTTGCGTCAAATGATGGTTAATAACTGCTGGCGTCTTTCCTACTGCTTTTGCTTCGCTGCTGGCCGGTGTTATAAGCCGGCCGGCATCACTGAGCACCCTCCGCATTTCAGCAGCGGTAGCTAAACGCTCGTCACGCTTGAGAGCCATTGACTGCATTAAGATTGCCGCAATTGAGGGACTTAAACGCGGGTTTACTTCGTGGGCCGGGCGTAACGGGTCGGGCTCTCCGTTGACGATAGCATTGGCGCGCTCCAGCGAATCGGCCGGTGGTACGCCTGTCATTAAGTGGTACAGCGTTGCGGCAAGCGAGTACAAGTCACTGCGAACGTCTGTGCCTTTCGCTTTCCTTTGTTCTAAAGGCGCGTAGATTGGTGTATAGGCAAAGAAACTATCTGCTCTTGTTGTAGCCGATTGTCGATGAACAAAGCCCTTGGCCAGTCCGAAGTCGAGCAATACAACCTGCCCTCTGGCCGTCAGCTTTAAGTTCTGCGGTTTAATATCTCGATGAACGATGGGCGGTTCTTGAGAATGAAGGTATTCCAGCGCATCCAGTAACTGGTCAGCCCACTTCAGCACCTTGTCTTGTGGAAACGCACTACCGCTGCGCTTACATAACTCCTCTAAGTCTTCGCCGGGGATGAACTGCATCACTAAGAATTGGCCGTCACCCTCAGTGAAATGGTCGAAGACTTTCGGCAGCGCAGGGTGATGCAGTCGGGCGAGGAGGCGCGCCTCACGCTCGAACTGCTTACGCCGGGCCTCATCGGTGAACAGCGTTTCCTTCAGAGCCACAGTAGTGTCGAGCCTATCATCAACGGCCTCATAGACAGTTCCCATCCCGCCTTTGGCGAGTTGCCGCACGACGCGATAGCGGCCTTGGAGGATGGTATCAGGGGTGAGCATATTCTATGGCTTAAAGATGAAAGATAGATTTGTAGTTCTAAGCCAACCCGATGGATAAGCAAATATCTTAGCTCAGTTGAATCTTGAGTGCGAGGGTTTGGAGGCGACAAAATTACGCGCACTGCGGAGGCCCTTTTAAATCTTTTGTGCTCGGGTCGCTATGTAAAGGTCGGCGCCGTGCTGCTCATCTACGTGCTGCAGAACTACGGCCGCATGACCAGCGAGGCGGCGGGCAGCGCGGTGCTGGTGGTGCTGGCGCTGGCGGCGTTCCTCGCCGGCGTCTACAG
>JANOGZ010000120.1:0-1052 GCA_031406255.1 Pyrinomonadaceae bacterium
CTCACGGCTGCCCGCGACGGCTTTCTACGGTTCTTCAACGCGGCGCACATCAACAATCTCACCGCGGAAGGTTCGCAGCAGTTGCTGTACGGCCGGATGATTTTCGGCCATTTCACGCAGGCGTTGTGTTTCGCGCTGTGCTTCGTCCGGCTGCGAGATATCCTTATCGTCACGCACGCCTGCCTCCCCCACAAGGATCCGCACTTCCATTTCGCTTCCCGTAACTTCGCGGCAGACTTCACGCAAGATGCGCATATTATCCGGCTTCGCCAGACTATCCCGCAGGTGTTTCGCCCCGGGCGCATACTCGACGCACAATTCTTCGCCGTCGATGCGAACCCTCTGCGCGCCCTCGAGCGCAACCACCAGCAGCGGCTTGCGCCGGTCGTCGAGGATCGTTTTTATACGCTCGACCGCGTTGTCCGCAACCGCCGTGGTCGCCGGGATCTTCGGGCTGCGGCGCTCATCACGCTCGTGCGGCGCGCACCCCTCGTCGGCGGCGTCGCCTCCCAAGTCCAGGTTCTCCTCCCCCTCCTCACCAACGTCGGCCGCAGCAGCTTCTGCACCGGTGGTTGCGCTCAAAGCGCCGACCATGGGATAATGTTTTCAGCGAGTTGTGTGAACATATTGATCGTCGAAATACCGTTCAACAACATATTCATCAGCATATTGATGATTATGTGGCCAGGAAAGTGTTTCTTATAGATGGTGAGCTTTACTCGGTAAGACACTGGGGAGATCCAGTACCTCTGCGTGACCTTAGGCGAACCAAACTTTATGTTGATCCAGTCACCGGTATTTTACGAAAAAATATATTTCGCGAAAGACTGGCGATCACGGAAAAACGGGGCAGAATGCTTGCCGAAGAAAAGCTCGCTGGGACTCTCTTCCTACTTAGAGACACTGAGTAGAACTAAAAGGAAAGAGCAAACCATCAGCATTCGGGTTTTTCCTTTTTGAATCATACTTTAAGATTTCATTTTTAAATTTAAATAGTTAAAGTGGATTCCATTTAATCTGCATTCATAATCTGGGGTTTTGGGGTTTTGGGG
>JANOGZ010000152.1:0-3006 GCA_031406255.1 Pyrinomonadaceae bacterium
TACGCGGGAATGGAGATGCGGAATGGCTCAAGCCGACGGGTACCCCGCTGGGACTATTTGCCGGCCTGCCCTACGAAGAGGAAATCCTTCAACTCCAACCCGGCGACCTGCTCGCGCTGTTCTCCGATGGCATTCCCGAAGCGCAGGATGCGAGCGAAAATGAGTTTGGCGAGTCACGCCTGGTCGATCATTTACGGGACATTCGCGGGGAGCGGGCGGAAACCATCGTTGCCAGAATCTTCCAGGAACTCGACATCTTCGCCGGCGATGCTCCGCAGTACGATGACATCACATTACTACTCATCAAGCGTGGGGCTTGAAAAATGCCTGTCGAGAAATTTTACCAACTATCCGGAAACGATAATTCTTAAATATTGAACAGCCCTGTATAGTTTATTCATACTTGCGACCTGCGGACGGCATCGACTCATCCAGCTTCTCACGCACCTTGCGTCCAAGCGTTTCCACGCCATAGGGCTTCAGGAGGAGCGCCGCTCCGGACACTTCGAGTAGCTTGCTCTGCTTGAGGAACCGGTTCTGCACGATCTCTTCACTATAACCTGTCATAAAGATGGCTGGAACCTCCGGCGACAGCAGAAGCATCTGCTCGTAGGCTTCGCGCCCTCCCATCCTTGGCATGACGATATCCAACATCACCAAATTAATTTGACGGTGATTGGCTTCGTATATTTCAACGGCCTCAGCCCCGTCTTTGGCCAGCATAATCGTGTAGCCAAGACCTTCCAGGATATCCCTGGCCAACGCCCGCAAGCTCTCTTCATCTTCAGCCACGAGGATCGTTTCCGTCCCACCGCGCAAAGGACGCGGCGCCTCATGAGCCGTTTCTTCGATAGCCTTTTCAATGACCGGCAGATATATTTTGAAGGTCGTGCCGTGCCCCGGCTCGCTATAGACCTCGATCGAGCCCTCGTGCTGCTTGATGATGCCATAGACCATCGCCAGCCCCAGGCCGGTCCCCCGACCCACCTCTTTGGTGGTGAAGAACGGCTCGAAGATGCGCTTCCTGGTCTCGGCATCCATCCCCATTCCGGTGTCGCTGACGACAAGCTGCACATATTTACCCGGCGGGGTATAGGGGTGGTGGCGGTGATACGCTTCATCCAGCTCGACGTTCCGTGTCTCAATGATTAACTGACCGCCTTCGGGCATCGCGTCACGGGCGTTGACGGCCAGGTTCATTACCACCTGCTCAATCTGTGCCGGGTCGGCGAAGACCGAATATAGATTCAGCGACTCTTGAACTCGCACTTCGACATCTTCGGCGATGACGCGCTGGAGCATCTTCATAATATCGTTGATAACAACGTTAAGGTTAAGCGGTTTGCGTTCCAATCGCTGGCGACGGCTAAACGCCAGAAGCTGGCGGGTCAGCACGGCGGCACGATTGGCGGCCTTTTCGATCTCCAGCAAGCGTTCCTGCAGCCGAGCATCCGGCTGGTACCGCAGCGCGAGTTGCATGTTGCCTAAGATGAGGGTCAACAGGTTATTAAAATCGTGGGCGACACCTCCCGCCAGCATGCCGATTGACTCCATCCTCTGGGCTTGCTGGAGCTGCTCCTGAAGCGAATGGCTTTCCGTCACGTCGGTCACGACAACAACGCTGCCGAACGGCTCTGTGCCATCGCCAACAGGCGCGGCGCTCACGCTCACACGCCGCACATCCCCGGCTGGCGTGGTGATCAACACCTCGCGCGGGTCGGTCGGGCGCTGCAGCCTGATCGCCGCCAGGGAAGCAATCTCTTCACTGGTGACAGGGCTTCCATCCGGTTTAACGGCTTGTATAAGGCTGACGGTCTCCTCTGCCGACATGCCGATCAGTTCATTGCACGCGATGCCAAAGATGTCGCATACTTTCTGGTTGTTTTGCGTGCAGTAGCCTTGCAGGTCTCGGAAAAGCACGCCGACAGGAAGCTGGTGAATCAGCGCGTCGAGCCGCCGCTCGTCTTCAGAATGTTTGGCGCTGCTTCGCGCTGTGGGCTCGTCGCTGCTCATAAATCATCCTTCTTTAAGCCTCAACTAAAAAGGCCAGGCGCGTGAGGTATGCTGGCGAGTCCGGCACCGCGAAGAGCCGAAGATTTCAATAATTTGTATTTAGCTGATCAGCGCGCCACTCCTCCGTCGCTCTTACTGGTCGGTCATGAGGCCCCTTCACCGCTGATATTCGAGCTATACGAAATTTATCGGGCTCTGGGACATGAAGATTTTTTATTAATCGAGCGTACCGAGCTGTACGCTTGCTTTACACTGGCGGCCCGGACGGTACGAACTGATCGCTGAGAGGGGCCTCCCGTGACACTTCTCGCAGGTTTCCCTCCTCCTTGCTCGATCAATCCCCAACCTCCCTAGCAAAATACGAGCCACATGCGGCTGTGCCGGTGACAGGATGGGATCAGTGAGTGCGGCGGAAGGTTTCTGACCCGCTCTACATCACCCGGTATGCGCCAGGGACAAGTGTGCCTTCCATTTTTTTGGATATTTTTCACACGACGAATAAAAAAAGGTGTGTGTTGACGGGTGCGCGCCGGGTCAGCGTTCGGGGATTCTCTCCGGCTCACTTCTTTGGAGTGACCTTCAAGTTCAGATTTCGTATCAACCGGTGAAGATTATTAGGATGCACTCCGAGCTGTTTGGCGGCTTCGGTATAATTGCCATTCGTTTGCTCGATCGCCTTAAGGATGATCTGCCTTTTGGCCTCATTGATCGCTTCATTATAATTCGTGGTGGATACACTGGTAGAGGACCACGCCTCGAGCACAACTTCGGGCAAATCCTCCGGGAGGATGACATCGGTCGAGCCGAGGACTACGGCGCGCTCGATGGCATTCTCCAACTCGCGAACATTGCCCGGCCACTCGTAATTGAGCAGATACGCACGCGCTTCGTGCGATACCCCGACCACCCGGCGTTTGCATTTTTCGCTGTATTTCATCGCGAAATAGCTGGCCAGCAGGAGGATGTCTTCACGGCGCTCTCTGAGCGGCGGCA
>JANOGZ010000153.1:0-3780 GCA_031406255.1 Pyrinomonadaceae bacterium
GACGGCGGTATTCATCGAGCGCCAGCGTAGTGAGCGAAGGTGACTGCCTGATATCAACTTTGAGCCGCAACACTGACTAAGTAGTATCAAATCCAGATCGCCGCTCTGTTCAACTGATTGTTTGCAGTAACGAGGACGAAACTCAGACCCGCAAGAGGAACTCTCGAAAGAAAAGATAGAGAAATCGCAAAGTATGAGGCGAGTTTTAAAGATGATGTGTTTGCAGCTTGCAGAAAATTAATCGAAAGATTCGATATGAACGACGGCATCGACCAAGTCGTTCGAGCTGACCGCCAGCCAGCTTGCCGCTTAACCATCACGGTATCAGTTCAAGTCCAGAGAGCATCCTGGCTTTAGTTCCTGACAAGACATGATAAATCTTTGAACAACTCTTTCATCCTTCTTTCTAATCAGCAACACAAATCAGGACGCTACCTATCCGGCGGGCGTTGGCGTTGCGCGTTTACGCTGCGCTATACTCTTTAGTTTCTCCGGCACACGCCTCTAAGCATCTCCACGGAGGGGGCCGGAACCAGCGCCAGGCGGAGAAAAGGAACGATACGCAATTTTGAATCCCCTCGATCTTCAGGAAAGCCTGCGTGAGCGCGTGCGCGCGCTGGCAGAAGAGCAGTTCGGCATCACGCTCGAACAGGTGAGCGCCGAGATCCCCCCGCGCACGGAACTGGGCGATCTGGCTTTTCCGGTCGCGTTTGAGCTGGCGAAGCGCCTCAAGGGGGCGACCGGCGAAAAGCGCCCCCCCCGCGCGATCGCCGAAGGGCTCAAGGTCGCGCTCGAAGCGACGGAGATGGTCGCGCGCGTCGAAGTGGCGGGCGCGGGTTATCTGAACGTCTTTTACGATCGGATGGTGTTTCTGGCGCGCTTTTCCTCGGCGATTGATGAGCGACAGTCTGGTGTCGAAACCGACGCCGCGCGTCCGAAACGGATGGTCGAGCACACCAGTATTAATCCGAACAAGGCCGCGCACATCGGCCACGTCCGCAACGCTGTGCTGGGAGATACGTTCGTCCGCGTGCTGCGCGCGGCGGGCGAGCGGGTCGAAGTGCAAAACTATATAGACAACACGGGCGTCCAGGTCGCCGATGTCGTGGTCGGATTCCTCCACATCGAGCGGATGACGCTCGATGATATCAAAGCTCTCGACCGGCAACTGCCTCCCGAGCGTCCCTTTGATTACTACTGCTGGGATCTCTATACGCGCGTCGGCCAGTTTTACCGCGAGGGCGCGCCCGCCGGCGAGACCAACAACCCCGACCGTATGCGCCTGCGCGCCGAGACGCTGCATGCGATCGAAGAAGGCGCCAATCCGACGGCCGAACTGGCCGATTATGTCGCCACGCGCAATGTCGCCTGTATTCTCGAAACGATGGCGCGTCTCGGAATTCGCTATGATGTTTTACCGCGCGAGTCGGAAATACTGCACCTGAAATTCTGGGAGCGCGCCTTCGAGCGGATGAAGGAGACCGGGGCGATTTATCTGCAGACGCAGGGGCGCAACGCCGGCTGCTGGGTCATGCCTTTTGAGTCGCATACGGGAACGGATGAGCATGACGCCGATAAAATCATCGTCCGTTCCAACGGTACGGTCACTTATACGGGCAAGGATATCGCCTACCAGCTCTGGAAACTGGGCCTCCTCGGCCTGGATTTCCACTACCGACCTTTTCGCACCTACCGTGACGGGCATACGGTGTGGATCACCGCGTCCGAGCCGCCGGCGGGCGAGATGATCACGAAGGAGCGACCCCATTTCGGCGGTGGCGCGACCGTCTATAACGTCATTGATTCGAGACAATCTTACCCGCAGGAGATCGTCCGCCGCGGCGTCGCGGCCGTCGCGCCCGAGATCGGCGAAGAGGCGAGCGTGCATCTGGCTTACGAGATGGTCGCGCTCTCGCCCGCGGCCTGCGCCGAACTCGGCATCGAATTGAGCGAAGAGGACCGCGCCCGCCCCTTTATCGAGATGAGCGGTCGCAAAGGGCTCGGCGTCAAAGCGGATGATCTCATCAGTCGCCTCGAGGGGAACGCGCTCGGTGAAGTCGAAAAGCGCCACCCTGATCTCTCACTGGAAGAAAAACGCGGGACGGCCCACGCGATTGCCGTCGGCGCGCTACGCTATTTTCTTCTAAAGTGGACGCGGAATTCCGTGATCGCTTTCGATTTCAACGAAGCGCTCTCCTTTGAAGGTGAAACGGGTCCCTATTGCCAGTATGCCGCGGTGCGCGCCAATTCCATCTTTCGCAAGCTGGATGGGGCAGCGGTCGAAGAGGCCGCGCGGACAATTCGTGAGCGGACGCCGGCGGGCGTTTCGGGGAATGGGCTCGTAATGGAAGGCGAAGCGGGCGATGAGGTGTGGTCGCTCGTCGCGCTGGCGGCCCGCCTGAAGGAAGTGATCGCGGCTTCCGGAGCGGCCGCCGAACCGGCCCACCTCGCAAAATACACTTTTCAACTGGCGCGCGCCTTCAATCTTTTCTATCATCGTCATCGTATTATCGGCGAAGAAGACGCCGACCGCCGGGCGGTGTTGATCAGCGTCGCACATATCGCGCGCCGACAATTAACGGCCGCGCTCGCCGCGCTTGGCATTACCGTTCCGGATCGGATGTAAACCCCCGAGGGCACTTATCGATTACATTTTTGCCGCACTTTTGCCATAACGCGAGACGTATTAGATGTTCGGGCGATCGTTTCCCCTTTCCACACCGACCGCTTCGCCCCTTGACGGAGGAATTTTATGCTCATCGTGATGAAAACCGACGCGACCGAGAGTGATATTCAGGGTGTCGTGCGCGTCGTTTCGGATTTAGGCCTGCGCGCACACCCCCTGCCCGGCGCGCAGCGCACCGCCATCGGAATTACCGGCAATCAGGGCGCGGTCGATCCGTCGCGCTTCGAGAATCTCTCGGGCGTCGCCGAGGTGATCCGCGTCAGCAAGCCTTACAAGCTGATCTCGCTCGATCTGCGCCCGGAAAAGACGGTCGTGCGCGTCGGCGACGCCGCGATCGGCGGCGAAGAACTGGCGATCATCGCCGGCCCGTGCGCCATCGAGAGCCGCGCGCAGGCGTTCGCCATCGCCGAGGCGGTCAGGCGCAGCGGCGCACGCTTTTACCGCGGCGGCGCGTTCAAGCCGCGCACTTCTCCCTATGCGTTTCAGGGTCTCGGCGAGGAAGGATTAAAAATACTCGCCGATGTGCGCGAGGCATACGGGTTGAAGATCGTCACGGAAGCGCTCGATGATCATGGTGTCGATCTGGTCGAACGTTATGCGGATGTGATCCAGATCGGCGCGCGCAATATGCAGAATTTTTCGTTGCTGCGGCGCGCGGGTCGCTCGCCCCTTCCGGTTCTGCTGAAGCGCGGTCTGGCGGCGACGCTCGATGAATGGCTGCTGGCCGCCGAATACATTATGGCCGAAGGAAATTACCATGTGGTGTTATGTGAGCGCGGCGTGCGGACCTTCGCGCAGCATACGCGCAACACCCTCGACCTCGCGTCGATCCCGGCGGTGCGCCGCATCTCCCACCTGCCGGTCGTCGTGGATCCTTCGCATGGTACGGGCAAAAACTACATGGTCACACCGCTGGCGCGCGCCGGCGTCGCCGTCGGCGCCGACGGCCTGATCATCGAAGTGCACGATCAACCGGAGCGCGCGCTATCCGACGGCGCGCAGGCGCTGACGCTCGAACAATACGAGCAGACGGTCGCCGAGGTCCGCGCCATCCATGAAGTGATCGCGCCCGCGACGGTCGGCTAAAAACCACC
>JANOGZ010000156.1:0-1727 GCA_031406255.1 Pyrinomonadaceae bacterium
AAAGGCGCGGCCTGCCGGTGCCAAAGGGACCTACATCCAGAAGGTCGCGGTGAGATTATATACACGCCAGGAGATGACCGTCGCCTTCGGCTTCGGTTCGGAGTTGTAACGAACGAAGCTAAGTACAGGACAAAAGATTACAAAGTCTAATGAAATCAGTGCGTTTAGTTGTGCAGTCTTGGTTGCATAATATGCGTCGTAAGTAATCAAAACCATGCCGAAAAATGCTCTTCGCAAGGCGACCATGTTTCTTGATCTTAGGCGGGACGGTTTGAGCCAACCACTCACCGACGATGTATGCCCAACAGAAAGCCAAAGTCAGAAGAGCGACTAGTTTCTCCAGCCTCTCTTTCTGAGTAACATGTGTTTCTTCCAAACAGAAGCCTCTCGTCTTCAAGCAACCGAAGAGTGTTTCTATCTTCCAACGCAAGGCATAATCTGGCAAAATATCTGCTGTTTCTTCGCTGCTTGCGACAATCACATACTCACCTTCACAGGTCCTCATGCCCATCACCGAGAGTTCTTCTCCCAAGACTTGTCGTTTCCCAACGAGCAAAACTCCAATCCCGGCTTTTTGTGTGCGAAACAAGTTCTTCGCAGAGACCATTTTGTTGCCACGAGCATTCGAGACCAAAATGTTCTCTTTGATGCGAATGCGAAATGGAATCTTCTCTCGCCTGAGGTAACGAAACCAATCTCGGCCAATAAATTCGCGGTCTGCCGTCACAAACGAAAGAGAATCTTTGTCAAAAAGCTTGAGATACTTTTCCAACAACTCAATTCTTTCCGCGGTGTCGGAACAACCTTTCTTCTCCAAGACCGTCCACAACACAGGAAAAGCGACTCCTTTCCAAACCACACTCAACATCAAGATATTCAACGGAGTGTCCCCCAAATACCAATCGGTGCGGTCAATCGAAATGACAAACGGCCCGGAGATGCCCAGCAGTTTAATGACCAGCTGGGCGACTTGAGCAAAAGGCACATCGAAGAATCTCAAGAAGCGTTGACATCGTTTATAATGAGAGTCAGCTTTAGCACGCCCGCTCATCACCGCAGAGATTTGCACCAGAGAGACGGTCTTGACTTGAACCAGCGCGACCACGAACTTCGCCAAAAAGTTGATTCGCGCTTTATTCCAAGTTACATTTTCCGCAAGCGTTCGCTCCAAGCGGCGAATGTCGGCCATTGTGCTCGTGTCCTTTCAAGAAATGTTTGGCGACAGATCTTGTCAAGGATAGCGGCACAGTGGCCTTTTATGCAGTTTCAAAGAGCTATTTTTGTCCTGTACTAAACTCCTGCATATAAACACTCAAACCCTAAAGCGAGAGCCTTCTCCACAACAGCCTGCACTAATCTTGCGCCAACTCCTTGGTGTCTAAATTTCGGATGAACATGCAAGCCGCCGAGCCACGGGCTAAGGTGTTTATGTGTGGTTACTGATTCTTCTAACAAAGCTACTGTACCTACCGGATAATCCCCTTCATAAGCGATGAAACTAATCGGGAGGACATGTTCATTCAACCGCGATATGAAGTGGTCTCTGGCAACAGCCTCGAGAGATTGATCTTTGAAATAATCTGAAGATTCTTCTTTGAACCAACTTGCCTGAGTCGGAATATGTTGCTGGTGATATTTAAGTAGATCAATTTTCATAGCTGACTCGATGGTCACAAGAAAGAGGTCTAACGCCGGGGATCAGCCGCCGCGCACTCAACTCCGCCGGC
>JANOGZ010000159.1:0-1849 GCA_031406255.1 Pyrinomonadaceae bacterium
GTCGACTCCCAACGCGCGGGAAGTTGAACCTGTTCACGATGTACTCTTCTCTTCTCGTTCATAGCAATTTGCTTGCGGTCGATCTCCGTTATTTATAGTCTCATCCGGCGTTAGCGCCTAACGCCGGAATTGAGCGGCGCGCCAGGGCCTTTGAAGATAAGAGGCTTGCTTGATGCGCGTCCGCTCCAATGACTTGTTAGACGCGCCGCAACTCCCAAACTCCTTTTGGATTATGAAACAAGTCGTCTTCTGAGTGTCGCTTGTCTTTCGACAATTCAAGCCGAAAATGCGGGCTGTTTGCCGTCAAGCTAAATGTATGCCCATCTTTCAAAACGGGCTTCTCGATAATCTGCCAATAGTTAAATTGATTCAATAAGTCTGCCGCTTCTGGCGGGTCAAAGCTGTTTGAAATCTGCGCGTCCGGCAAGCCAAAATTGTGCATTCCGCACGAATAGAAATGTTGCTCGTCGCCAACCAACACGACGCTGGCACAATAAGTGTCAAACAGATTATCGGAACGAAGCAAATCAAACCAGCGTTCTCATGCGTGTGCGATGCCTGAAGTTTCAAGTTTAACGGCAATGCCGCCACATCGGGAAAGCACTTCGGTAAACTTCACGATTCGCTCTTTCTGCGAAACAATGTCAAAAGAGAAATGCAGATAAACGACGCTTTGATGTTGTGCGATTTTGTCCAATGTCACGTCCGTCAATTTACCTTGTCCCGCGTAACTGAAGGCTTCTGTCATTTGCTCGTCAGCGTCGTAAAACTCTAGTTCAACGTGATCTTTGCCTTTCGGGTGAGCGAGAATCATTCCGGCAAACATAAAATCGCCGCCCGTTGACACAATAACGGCTTCGACAAGTTTTGTGCGGTTTTCCCAAGACCCAGGAATACAAACTATTATTTCGTTTTCCATACGAACTGTTCAGTTTTACCACGAAGCGTCTAACGCCCGAATTAACCGGCGCGCCAGGGCTTTCGCAGATAAGAGGCATGCTTGATGCGCGTCCGGTTGAATGAGTTGTTAGGCTTCGTCCACTGCTTCATTTCACCCATCGTCTAATATTCACGATCTCGTCAATTTTGTTCTCAAGTCGCGTGAGCTTCTCCGCCACATCATTCCCTTTACACCCATGATAGTGTGCTACCTTCTTCGTTTTGCCGTTGATAGTTAATGCGGTATAGGCAGCAGGTTGGTCTGTCCACAGCTCGGGACAATCTTCCGTAGGGCCAACGCCTCCTGACATCCCATATCCATCCTTCAACGAGAAATAATTTATTCGTTTAAACTCGGAGATGAGATGCCCTATGTCCGCCTGGCTTATTCTGCTTTTGGCTGCACGTCTTTGCTTAACATTCTGTTTGGTTCTATACATCGGTGCCGGTTGGTGAAGCCTCGCCTGATAAATTACGGTTCCATCTGCGTAAATAGAAATTTTGTACGCAGGCGCGACTCCAAAAGCATCTGTGCCTCGCTCAAGAGTAATAATTGGGCTGGATGATTTACCGGGCGTTTGAGCATGATCGCTACTTAAACAGATTGCAATAAAACAACCAGCCAAAATTATTAGACTAAATTTCATTGTCGTTCCTTCACCAGATTATTATTCAATCAGAAGCCTAACGCCCGAATTAACCGGCGCGGGTAGCAACACCGCAGCCATTCAAGCTCTCGATAAGAGACTCCCTGATTCCGCGTCCGGTTCAATGAGATGTTAGACCGCCTCTGGTTGTGCCATGAAACAATAGCGATGCTTGTCTCGTGGCACAACCTTCAGGCGTGCCTAACGCCCGAATTGAGCCGCCGGGAAGCAACTGCGCCAGCGGCAAGCCTTGCATAAGAGGC
>JANOGZ010001017.1:0-3369 GCA_031406255.1 Pyrinomonadaceae bacterium
ATCAGCCCGCAACTCTGGGCGTGGCGCTCGTATCGCCTGCGCAACATCCGCCGCGATGTTGATCGGCTGCTCGCCATTCTTCCTTTCGAGCCCGCCTGGTACAGCGCGCGCGGCGTCACGCACGTCGAATTCATCGGCCACCCGTTAGCGGGCGAAGTAGTATGCGCGCGCTATGACCGAGTGGAATTTTGCCGCCGCCACGGACTCGATCCCGCGCAACCCGTGATCGCGATTCTTCCCGGCAGTCGCCGCACAGAACTCCAGCGTATCCTGCCACCGATGCTCGACGCGGCGGCGGTGATTGCTCAGGCGCGCCCCGCGGCGCAGTTTGTCATCGCGCTCGCCGCCGGCCGCGCGCGCGCGGAAGTTGAGACGCTGATCGCGGCCGCTAATGGCTCGATCCGCTCAGTCGCCGGCTTACGCATCGCGCAGGGCGAAACGCGCGAAGCGCTCTCCGCGGCGGATGTGGCGGCCGTCGCCAGCGGCACCGCGACGCTCGAAGCGGCGCTCGTCGGCGTGCCGCTCGTCGTCGTCTATAAAGAATCGGCGTTCAACTGGCACACGCTCGGTCGCCTCATCAATACGGAACACTACGGCCTCGTCAATCTCATCGCCGGCTACCGGCTCGCGCCCGAGTTGATGCAGAACGACTTTACCGGCGCGCGTCTGGCCGCCGAACTGACCCTCCTGCTTGACGCCGAGCGAAACGCCGAGACGCGCGCACGACTCCGCGAGGCGACCGCGCGTCTCGGTGCGGACGGCGCTTCACGGCGTGCGGCGGAGGCGATACTACGCGCCGTGCGCGAATGGAATGGGTAAGGCGACGGACAAAATCAGCCATCAGTGGTCAGTGGTCAGCCGATCATGTGCTGACGATTATTATTCCCTGTCGTCGAGGCGGGCGATGAGTTTGTGTAGCTGTCGGCGCAGCTCGTCAATCTCTTCACGCATGTGCGGCAGGCGTCCGAAGTGCGCGTTGAGGCGATTGTATTCGTCGAGCGGGCGCGCCGGGATGCCCCACACGACCGCGCCGGGACGCACGATTTTGCCCGGCAGGATGCCGGCTTTCGATCCGATGACGGCACCGCGGCGAACGCGCGCATGATCGCCCATCCCGACCTGACCGCCGATCACAGCGTCATCCTCAATGACGGTGCTCCCGGAAATGCCCGTCTGCGCGGCGATCACCACGTGCTCGCCGACACTGACGTTGTGCGCGATCTGCACGAGATTATCGATCTTCGTTCCGCGACCGATGCGCGTTTCGCCGAGCGCTCCGCGATCAACGCAGGTATGCGCGCCGATCTCCACATCGTCTTCAATATGGACGGTGCCGATCTGCGGGAACTTGTGATACCCCTCCTGTGCGCTGCGGACATAGCCGAAGCCGTCGGCGCCGAGCGTGACGCCGGCGTGCAGGATCACACGGTCGCCGAGCGTGACGCCGTCGTAGAGCACCACGTTCGGATGAATCACGCAATCGCGCCCCGCCCGCGCATCATCGCCGATCACTGCGCCGGCTAGGATTTGGGTTCCCGCGCCGATCCGCGCGCGCTCGCCGATCGAGACGCGCGCGCCGATGTATACGCCCCCGTCTATCTCTGCGCTGGCCGCAATCGTCGCCGTCGGATCGAGGCCGGGCGGGCGCCGCTTCGGCGGATGCAACGCTTCGGCGATCAACGCGAAGGCGAATTTCGGATGCGGCGTCTCGATCAGGCACGCCGCGCCGTCAGGGCGCGCGCCTTCCGGCACCACCAGGCACGACGCGCGGCTCTGACGGGCGCTCTCGAGTAGCTTGACATCCTCGACAAAAGCGATTGAGCCCGTCTCGGCGCTTTCAAGTCGAGCGACGGTTTTGATTCGAATGCTTCCATCACCGGAGACACGTCCGCCCACGAGCGCGGCCAACTCGGCGACGGTGATTCCAGCCTCAGCGTGTCTGCTCATAAAATCAAAACTGTTCCGCGCCCGATCCGTGAGACGGGGGTGATCCTTTCCGCGCTAGATAGCGGGCAGCGGCTCTTCCGTCAAATCACCGATGGTCGCCGCGCCTCTTTCGGCGTGCGTGAAACCGCGGCGGGAAGCGCGTATGAAAACAGCGAGATGCCGCACATGTTCGTCGCCCGCGCGCTCAAGCTCACCGAGCGCTTCGGCGAGCGGTCGCCGCGCGTCAAATAAGAGCTGATAAGCGCTCCTTAAAGCGCGGCGCGACTCCGCTGAAAATCCGGCGCGCCGCAGGCCCACCGAATTAAGACCGCGCACGCGCGGCGGATTGCCGTCCGTCGTAAAGAAAGGCAGGACGTCCTGCACGATCTTCGACTTGCCGCCGACCATCGCATACCGCCCCATTCGCACAAACTGGTGGGCGCCGACATCGGATGAGAGAAAGACATGATCTTCAACCGAAATATGACCGGCGAGCGCCACGCCGTTGGCGAAAATGTTATCGTCGCCCACCTCACAATTGTGCGCGATGTGGACGCCGATCATGATGAAGTTACGATCGCCGACGCGCGTCACGCACCCTTCGCCGCGCGCGCGGTGAATCGTCACGCCCTCACGGATAATATTGTCATCGCCGATGATGAGCCGGCTCGCTTCGCCCCTGAATTTAACATCCTGCGGCTCGCCGCCCAGAACGGCGTGTTCGAAGATGCGAGTGCCGCTGCCGATCGTGGTGAAACGCTTGATGACGGCGTGCGCGCCAATCTCGCATCCGCGCCCGACGACGACATTCTCTTCGATGACCGCGTAGGGGCCGACGCGCACATCGTCCGCCATCTCGGCGTGCCCGTTGACAACTGCTGTCGGATGGATGTCCATAAATCTCAGCTATCAGTGGTCAGTTATCAGTGGACAGTGGTCAGCCGATCCATGTGTGGTGTCGCTCTGTCATGGCGCACGCTTCTTTGTTTTAGCTGATAGCTGATAGCTGACTGCTGATTTATGTTAGCTGACCACTGTCCACTGTCCACTGTCCACTGTCCACTGATAGTATCGCCTTCCGGTTCGCGGTCGCAATCTATCTCATTAATCTCTTTCGCCTGTCCTCAGATCAGGAATTCTCGATTGACTTTCCCGGATGGCGTCCCGGCTGATGATATCTCTTGCGCCCGGTAAGCTGTCAGCGTTCCTCTTCGACGCAAATCCCCATCCGATGCTCGTCTACAAAAGTACACATATGGATATCGCGATGTCTACTGAAGTGCACTCCGCGACGCGCCGCGTCAAGCACCCGCCGGGCGGCAGGAAACCAATTAAATCAACTATTTCCCACGAGCAGCGGCAGTCGGTGCGACGCCACGGAGCATGGCATACGTATTGCTCCAGGTAATTTGTTAAGACATTGGAATTCGGCATGCAATCGAG
>JANOGZ010000210.1:0-7997 GCA_031406255.1 Pyrinomonadaceae bacterium
GAGCAGCAAGGACACGAAGTCATATCGGCCCACACCCTCAGTGAGTGTCTGGAACTGGCAATCGAAAAGCATTTCGATTTGTACATGCTTGATGATGATTATATCGATGGCACGAGCATAGAATTGTGCAAACAGCTCCGAGTGCTAACACCTGACACTCCCATCCTATTCTTTTCTTCACGAGCCTTTGAGCGGGACCGACAAAAGGGATTAGAGGCAGGAGCGCGAGCGTACCTGACGAAGCCAGGAGACATTCTGGAAATAGTGCAGACCGTTAATTCAATCCTACTGCCTCACGCCAAGTGAAGGAGTCCGGCAAATCAGGCGGGCAATGGAATTGACCCACGGCTAAAATTTGAGTACCTTAATATCTTCCAATTAGTCCCCCGAAAATACCCTTCGCACCGCCTCGCAACATTCACTTGCTTGGAGTAACTCCACATGTCAGCGGTCAAGAGGCGCATCCTCTGTGCCGAAGCGAACGAAGATGTTGGTGACTTGATTGCCCTGCTGCTCGGACAAAAAGGGTATGAAGTCGGATCCGTACAAACCATTGCCGATTGCCTGCGCGCAGCGGCGACCGGGCATTTCGACCTGTACCTGGTAAATGACCAGTACATTGACGGAGACAGCATCGAGCTATGTCAACAACTCAGAGCATTGAACCCTTCCATTCCCGTCTTGCTGTTCTCATTAGAGAGCTCAAAGTACGAGCGAGAAAAGGGGTTAATAGCAGGCGGACAGGTTTACGTGACCAGGACGTCAGATTTTGCTTCGCTGGTACAGGCCATTGATACGCTTCTACAGTCTTATTAGAGCTCATTCCCGATCCGCATGAAGCGCTAAAAATCAGGCTCAGGATGCGGATTTCGGGATAGACCAGAGGTTACGTTTCCGCCAGGTATGTGCGGATTAACGGCGCGTCGCCGCTGATCTCCTTATTCATAACGCAGACATTCGATCGGATCGAGCCGCGATGCCTTCATCGCCGGCCACACGCCGAAGACGAGGCCGACCGTAACGGAGACGACGAGCCCCGTCACCACCGCCCACGGGGGGATCGTCGCGGGTAAGCTGGGCACGAAGAACATGATGATCTGGCTCACGCCGAACGAGAGCACCACGCCGAGGATGCCTCCGAATACCGTCAACGTCATGGCCTCGTAGAGGAACTGACTCACGATGTCGCGGCGGCGCGCGCCGATGGCCTTGCGGATGCCGATCTCCTGCGTCCGCTCGGTCACCGAGACGAGCATGATGTTCATCACGCCGATGCCGCCGACGAGCAGGCCGACCGAAGAGATGGCGATCGCGATCAGGCCGACCATGCCGAAGATGCTGTCGAACTGGGAGACGAAGGCGTCAGCCGTCTTCAAATCAAAATTGTTTTGCTCGCTAAACTTCACGTTGCGCCGGTTGCGCAGAATTTCCTCCGCCTGATCCATCGCGTCGGCGCGCAGCCCCGACTTCGCCTGAATGATGAAGAGGAGGAAGTGGCGCGCGGGGGCGACCTGTAAGCCCGTGCGGAACGGGACGAGCACGGCGTTATCCTCGTCGTTCTCGCCGAGGAAGGCGTTCTTGCGCTTATCCAGCACGCCGATCACTTCCCAGATGTAGCCGCCCATCTTGACCTCGGTGCCGACGATGCCGTCGGTCCGGTCGGGAAACACCGCCTGCGCGGCATTAACGCCGAGCACCATCACGTTGCGCCGGAACTGGTCGTCCTGTTCGCTGATGAAGCGCCCTTCCTTGAGCCGGACGTTGGTGATGGTGGCGTGGTTGGGCGTGACGCCCTGCGTGTTGCCGCGCCGGTAGGTCTTGCCGTTGTGGCTGATCGTGTCGTCGAACGGCCCGCCGGAGTAACCGATATTCGGCGAGACGAAAGCCAGGTCCTGGACTGCCGGCGCCAGCGCCATGATCGCCTCGCCGTCTTCAGGTGTCAGCACCTTGCGCGCGCGCTCGTCCTGATCACGCTCGCCAACATGGATACCGGTCGAGAGGTGAAAGACGTAAATGTTATTGACGCCGTACTCTTCGACGATCTTGACCAGGCTGCCGCGCAGGCCGGCCAGCATCGCCGCGACGGTGATCGCGGTCAGAATACCGATGACGATACCGAGCACGGTGAGCGCACTGCGGAACTTGTGCGCCCGGATGCTGTCGAGCGCCATCACGAGAATTTCTTTGGTGATTGAACCGGGTAGACGCAGCCGCATAGCTTTAATTCCTCGTCAGCGCGACGATCGGATCGAGCCGCGAAGCTTTGTAGGCCGGGTAGATGCCGGCGATGAGACCGATGACGCTGGAGACGCCGACCGAGAGCACGACATAGACGATCGTGATCGTCATCGTGACCGGCGTCAGCGCCGAGATAAGCCACGCGATGGTGGTCGCCAGCAGCAAACCGAGGATGCCGCCGAGCGCGCACAGGAGCGCCGACTCGATCAGGAACTGCAACAGAATCTGCTTGCGTTGCGCGCCCAGTGCTTTGCGCAGGCCCACCTCGAACGTCCGTTCGGTCACCGAGACGAGCATGATGTTCATCACGACGATGCCGCCGACGATGAGCGAGATCAAGGTGATCGGCGTCACGACGAGCGCGATCGCGCCGGTGAACTGGTCGATCTGTCCGCCCAACTCTTCCGTATTGACGAGGCCGAAGTCGTCATCCTCGCTGCCGACCAGTTTGTGGTAGTTGCGCAGGGCCGTGCGCGCGTCCTCAATCGTTAGTTGGAACTGGTCGCGCGTCGCCCCCTTGCCGTGAATCTGCATATCCTGCGGGCGGCCATAGATGCGGGAGTACGTGGTGATCGGGATGTAGACGTGCTTGTCAACGAGATCGCCGAAGATGGGGCCGCGCCGTTCCTCCACGCCGATGACACGCATCGGCAACCCGCCGACCTTGAGGGTCTTCCCGATCGGGTCTTCGTCGGGAAAGAACTTGTCTTTAATGTCGGCGCCGAGCACGGTCACGAGTCTCGCGTGATCCACCTCCGTCGGCTCGATGAAGCGCCCATCGGTCATGGTCTTGTCTTCGATATCGGCCATGTTTGCCGTCACGCCGAAGACGATGCCGCCCAGGAAACGCGTGCCGTCCTGCTCGAAGTTCGTGCCGCGCCCGACCTGCGCGCCGACGGCGCGGCAAGACCTGCACTGCTCCTGCAACCACTCCATGTCCGCGAACTGCAACTTGGGATTGCGCCGGTTGCGCTTCTCCAGTTCCTCTTCCGACAACTGCCCCGCGCTCACCATCCGCGCGATCATGAAGTGGTTGGTCCCGAGCATCTTCCCGACCTTCTCCATCACGTAGGTGTTCAACCCACTGATGGCCGCGCCGACCACCACCACCGACGCCACGCCGATGATGATGCCGATAAGTGTCAGGAACGCGCGGAGTTTATGCGCGAAGATGGATTGCAGCGCGATGCGGAAGGCTTCGGCGTAAAATGAGTAAAGGTATCGCATAGCTCGATTTAGGGGACTTGACGGGCGAGCAGTCCTAAACGGTACACTATACGATTATTACAAGCCGAAGGTTTAAGAAATATCGATACGCGTTCCTCCAATGATGGCAGGGGGTTAATTCATGAAGCGACGCTGGCGCATCCCGCTCGATGACCCGTACTTTATCCCCGGCGTCGTGAACCCGCACCGGAAACACCCGTATCGCGGCGAAATCGGCATCTCGATCCTGAGGTAGACATGGTTAAACTGCCGGAGTCTGATGAAGACTTGCTGCGAGAATGCGAGATCGATACCTTCCGTGCGAGCGGCCCCGGTGGCCAGCACGTCAATAAGACGGAATCGGCCGTCCGGCTCCGGCATCTGCCTTCGGGCATCGTCGTTACCGCTCGGCAGGAGCGCAGCCAGCACCAAAATAAAGCGCTCTGCCTGCGGAAGCTCCGCAAAAAGGTGGAGCAATTGAATCATCAGCCAGCCAAGCGCATTCCCACACGTATCCCGCGTGGCGTAAAGAACCGTACTCTCGAAGAGAAGGCGCGCCGCTCACACATCAAGCGATTACGTTCCAAGCCGGCGACCGACGAGTGATCGCCCGACAAAGGCATACAGCAGCGGACGCGCGATCAGCAACCCGCTTATCATCAAAGCTCCCGGCACGCCGCTGAAGTCGCGCGTCAGGCAGCCGATGCGTCGCCATACTGCGCATCCGGCGATGTTCCCCCATTAGTGCGGGTCGGCTATACTTTCGTGATGAGAACCTTACGTATGCGCTCACTCATCTGGCTGTTGGTTGGCGCCATCCTGGCAGGTCTCATCGCGGTGAGGATTTCGAATCCGACGAACGTCGCCGAGACAAGCCCCGACCATACCAATCCCCGCTTGCGCACGCGTCGTTATCAGCTCCACACTGATTTACACGCGATGCGCCGGGAAATCAAAGAATTGATTCCAGGCTTGACCACCTACGGGCGGCATTGGCGTGTGGTTGAGGTGGACGAGGAAACTGCGGCCGATGGGAGTGAGGTGGTGCGCGCGGAGGTGCCGGTTTTCTTCTTCACCGATGATCTACGGGTGGGGCTGAGACGTGGAGGGAATGTGAATGAAGTGCTCATCGATGTGCGTTCGGCATCGCGCGTTGGCAGGAGTGATTTGGGGGAGAACAGGCGGCACGTCATCGAACTGCTGAGCGCCCTGGATGAGCGGTTTGGAAAGTAGAACCGTGATGAGGATGAAGGACACGCCGATTCCGGCTGGCCCGAACGACTTGTCGGGCGCCGTCGCGGAGCCTCAGGCTTTGTTTCAACCCTCCAGCTTTTTCGGCTCCGGGTTTATTCTTTCCAGAACGCTCGGCTGCTCACCTTCAAACTGCTGGTAACTCTGCAAATCTTCATCACTAAACTCGACCGCGAGTTGTAGATGCTGACAGTTAATGCAGCCGTAGGCGCGAACCCCACGAGTGCCGATCCCGAACATGCTTTTCCAGATGGAGACATCCTCTGGCTTGAATATGGCTGTTCCACCACTCGAGTTGTCCGTCAGCGTACCTTCGACAAGCGCGGTGCTCCCGCACGCTACACATTTCATGTTTTAAATACCATCCCGATCAGGAAAAATATTCACCAGCTGCGAGAGGCTGGCGCCAGCGGCCTTCGTGACGCTGTGGGTTCTACTCGTAAATAACAGACAAAGCGCCCGCATCAACCGGCGCGCCCATCAGACTTAATTGATCAGAGAATCGCCGATGGCGCCTCCGGTTCAATGAGTTGCTAGACATCCTCGACCAGCATCAACCTTACAAGGGAGACGATCACTCTTGCTCGATGTCGCTCTCCCTCTGTGATTAAGAGCCCATCGCCCGCGACAAATTTTTCTGTCCGATCAGCGAATGTGATCTCCATCGCACCCTCCAGGACATATCCGATGTGTCCTTTGGCACACCAGTCATGCTCGACGAACTCACTCGTGAATTCAACCAGACGCAATTTTTTACCGTCGCTGATCGCAGTTTTGAAACGGGCGCCCACAGTAGTCTCCTCCCACGAAAGAGTTGCAAAATCTACTTTCGCTTTTCTCATAGAGATTTCCCGCTGCTGGAGGTCTCACGCTCGAAGTGAGCGACTGCCTGGAAGAAAAGCTCTCAGGCGTGATCATCCGACGCCCTGTCAGACTTCGTCGAGCAGAGCCATGCCAGCGCGTCGGGGCCAACGATTCGTTCGCCGGCTCCGCCGCGCTACTCGGCGTTACTCTCACGAACAAAGGTTATGTAATCCGTATTCGGGGGCACATCACCTTCGCTCCGAACAGCCGATGCAATCTGTCCCCGATGATACGTTCCGTGTAAGGCGACGTGCGTCAGAATGTCTCTGACCGATGTGCTGAATTCTATGCCTTTGCTATTCTTGTACGTCACGACAGAATCCAGCCCTTCTTCTTTTAGCGAATCCAGGAACGCAGCGTACGCCTTACGATTTTCATTCGCCAGCTGCTCGCATTCGGTGATCGACAATTCCGGTGATAAATTTATGGCTGACGTATCCTCGCCACGCAGCCGCAGCATCCATACCTTTTCCGCGACGAGCAAGTGGGCAACCAGGCGATGGGCCTTGTGGTTCTGGCCTGACGCAGTTTTAAGAGAATCAAAAACACGGCCGGTCGCCCACTCGTCGAAGCCGAACAATTTGCGAATTATTTCGACTGTTTTGTTCTGTTCCATCGTCACCCGAGACTCAGAAACACGGAACGTCCGAATCAACCGGCGCGGACGTCGACGTAAGTGATAACAGACTCGCCGATTGCGCGTCGACTACGAGCGGTTGTCAGGCATCGCCGTTTGATCGAGCGATTGTGGTCCCACCGCACCTTAACTTCCGTTCAGGGGGGCACAGAGTTCCAGGTCGTGTCCGTCGGGGTCGGTGAAGTAGACCGACCTCGCTGGCATCCACTGATGGGTATGCGGGCCATCAACGGCGACGCCACGTTCCCGCAGCAAAGCCGCAGCGCTTTCGATATCGGCCTCATCAACCGTGAAGGCAAAGTGCTGCGTGGGCCATTCGCCTTTATCTTCCTGGAGGACGATCATCCCTCCGGCCGGCCCTCCTGCCCGCAGGAACAACCAGTTCCTCCGCTCATCCCGAATGCCCACTTCCAGGCCGAGGACTTCTCGATAAAAAGCCTCGGCTTTCGGGAGGTCTTTGACGCGGATGGCGACTTCGTAGAGGCCACGGATAGGTAACATAACTTCCTCCTTTCGGCGCTCATTAAAATACGGTGGTAACTTTGAAGACGACTGACATAACCCTCCATCCTTTACGCGGGGGGACTACCGGGCTGTCATCACAATACCGAAATGCTCGCGCAGCATTTTCGCGCACTCTTCCTGATCATTCAGCGCGCGCTCTTCCCGCTCGCCACCCTTCGCCGTCGTGATAAAACGCATGTCGCTGAGTGTGATGCGCCCTTCCGGAGTCGCTCGTGAGCAGATGCGACGTTGCGTAAAAGATGAGTGCGGTGAGGTTTGATGATAATGGCACATCTCGGCATAGTCGGCGTATTGATATTCCTGGAGGGTGAAACGATACTGGGCCTTCCATTCGCCGCTATCTTCCCGCTGCATAAGAATCAGATGCGAACCAGCGGAAACAAGACGATAGGCACGCTCGCCCTGCTCCTCCTGCGCCTCTCTTTCATCAAGCAGGAGCGGCTCCCGGAATGAATCACCAAAGCCGACATCAACGAGCCACCGCTGCTCCAGCCGGACCATCAACGCCATATGGTCGAAGTCAGGACCGAACTCGCCGTCCGCATTCGCGACTCCGGCTGAAAGCATCGTGACGTTGAAGCCCAGAGCACGCAGCAACGCGGCAAAAAGGCCGTTCGCTTCGTAGCAAAAGCCGCCGCGCCGCCGCTCGACGATTTTGTCGAATAACGCACCGTCCTCAAGGACGATCGGCTGCCCCGCGTGAATACTGAGATTTTCAAATGGCACTGTCAGCAGGTGCGCCACCTGCAAGTCCCGCAGGGTCCGGGCGGTTGGAGCGAGTGCGCCATGATAGTCGATTCGTTGCAGATACGCCTCGATGTTCAAGCCATGCGCTCCTTCGATTGCACCGAACTTGTCAGCGCCCGCCGCCCGAATCAAGCGGCGCGCAAGCAATGCGGAATGTGCGGGGCCACCTCATTGCGAGTTGGGTTCGATGAGCTGTCAGGCGGTAAATTCGCTGACACGCTCGCATGGCGACCGGGTGAATATTATCCGTGATGGCGGCGCCCAGACTCGTCAGGAGGGGAGAACGGCGCCGAGCAGGCGGACGAGAACGACGCGGCAGGATCGATCGCCGATGAAATCAATCCGGAGCCTTCTTCGACCACCTGGCCTTAGCCGCGTCACTGGCGATCTTTTTCCTTTTCCGGGCGGAGAGTTTTTCGGCCCTTGCTCTGCCGCCCTTCAAGCCGCCGAGCCACCCGAGGGCGACGGCGGCGGGGTTCTTCTGATGGGCGATCGGTGACAGGTCCTCATTGATCGGATTGCCGGTTGC
>JANOGZ010000237.1:0-2802 GCA_031406255.1 Pyrinomonadaceae bacterium
CGGCCGAAGAATGGCTCGAGCGATGGAAGCTAAAACGCTCCTGAGGTTTTCTGATGAAGAAGGGCATTAGCGAGATTGTCGGGTCGGCAGAGTGTGTGGGCAAATCCAGCGTCACGGTTTATCGGGCTCTGCGGTCGCTCATGTGTGCGAAATGCGGCGCTCTCTTAGATGAAGGCACGCTGTTTACTCGCCGGACGCTTGCCGGACAGGGCTGGCGGATCCTACCACAGTGCCAGAAGTGTGCGCCGTTCACCGTGCGTGCCGGCGCAAGCAAGCGGTCGGCCTTAATCGAATCATTATTAGCCTCACCGACGGAAGAGAGGTTTGTCAAAGTGAGAAAGAGCGGGCAGCAAGAAAAGATCGCCGAAGCTGTTGAGCAGCGCCTCGGCCCCGCACTCCGGCACGCGCGCAGAGTTCGATAATTCAAGCACTCCCTCGCGATCATTAAGATCGTTCATCAATTCTTTCAGCAGCATCTTCTCTTGTCGGTGGGTGTTACCCGATAGAACACAGACGGGGCGCGGCTCCTTACAGAGCGTTGACGTGAAAGTACTACGGACGCGAGTCCTACACGCTCGACCTCCTGCGAGCGCGTGGCGCGCCCGACGAGCGTGAAACAGGAGCGGACAGAACGCATCTCGGAAGTGGCGCGCTGGACTTCGGGCGCGAAGCGCGCCGGGGTAGCCAAACGACGCATCCACTGGCTGCGAGGCCGCCAGACGTGCCGGACGTATCCGATAATTGATGTTCCGTAGAGAAAGGTAAGGGTATGACGAAAGCAGATTTGGTCGAGGTGGTCGCGCGCGCCACCGACTTAGCCAGGCGAGATGCCGAGTTACTGGTCGAGATCGCGCTTCAGAGCGTCATCGAAGCTTTGAATCGTGGTGAGAAGGTCGAGTTGCGCGGCTTCGGGAGCTTCCGCCTGCGAGTGCGCAACGCACGCCGCGGTCGCAATCCGCGGACCGGGGAGGCGGTGGAAATCTCGGCCAAGCGCGTCACATATTTCAGGATGGGCAAAGAACTGAAGGGGCTTATCAATAACACAGGCTCAGACGCACGCATTCTTGATAACAGTCGGTAATATAGCGACGGAATCATCCGGGAGGATATGAGGAGTAAATGGCTAAGGAGAAGTTCGACTGCATGAATTGTCTCGGCATCTGCTGCTCCGCTTATGAGCGGGTTGAGGTGACTGTCAAAGACATCCGCCGCCTTGCAAAGCATTTCGGAATCACGATGGAGGCGGCCACCAGCAGGTACACTAAAATGGTCGACGGTGAGCGGGTGCTGCGGCGCAAGCGTGATCCGCTCCTGGGCCGCACCTGTATCTTGCACGACCTGAAAGGCAGGGTGTGCGGGCACTACGAAGCGCGGCCGGAAGTATGCCGGGTGTGGCCCACCCGTTTACCCCACGGCGACGGCCGCTGCGTTTACTACGATCTGCTCGAATTCGAGCGGGATCGACAAAATAGCGCTGACGTTATTCCGCTGGTGCAAATCACGTTTGTGAAGAACATCTCCGCCCGAGGATAAATTGTAAGCGAATGCGCCCGCATTAATCTCTACGAGATCCGGGTCATGCTGAGTGAATCCCCTCGCTTTGAATAGCAACGCCTCTAACGCTTCTTTGGAGAGTTGTAATGGCAACTAACGATGGTCAAAGGTGGGGCGCGTTCAAAGCGGTTGCGGAAGCCCAGGGTTTGAGCAATTATGATCTGCTCGCGTGGATTAGTGTGGATACTGAGAATCCAAGCCAAATTATCATCTACGATCTGCGCCCCGGACAAATAGTTATCGAGCAGGTTGAGGAGATTATTCAGGACAAGCCACCTGTCCAGCATTGAGGCGTGCAGTTGAACATGCTCTTGCGTAAAGTCATCAAGACGAGAGCTTCATTCCCGAACGACGAGGCGGTGTTCAAGCTGATGTACTTAGCGTTGCGCAATATCAGCAAGAGGTGGACAATGCCGATTCAGCACTGGAGCAAAGCGATGAATCAGTTCGCCATTCTTTTTGAAGGGCGCGTGCCGATGGGCGGACTCACTCCAAATTCACTTACACAGATGGCTGTTGAGGCCCCACATTGGGCCCGGGGATGCTCATGGGGTTGATTCGCCTGCCCCTCTATGTCGGAGGGGCGCTTCCGTCATCCGCACCCGCGGGAAGCGACCTTTCTGCCGAAGAAATCGTGGTCGCCTACCACGAACGAACGAAGCACCATTACCACCGATTCGCCGCATCGCTTGGGTACATGGATTGGGCTGCGCAGCCAGATCCGTTCCGTCGCTACGAGGGGGCGTCGCTGGTTCGCCTCCCTTTGCCCGAGATGGGGCAAACACTGCCGTACTGGCAGCTCTACGTCGCCGACAGCATGGAGCCGGCTCCGTTTTCGATTGACTCCGTCTCGCTGTTACTTCGCTACGCCCTCTCGCTGACCGCATGGAAACGGTTCCACGAAACGACGTGGTCTCTTCGCGCCAACCCCTCGAGCGGGAACCTGCAC
This sequence comes from Pyrinomonadaceae bacterium, assembly GCA_031406255.1. Lineage (GTDB taxonomy): Bacteria > Acidobacteriota > Blastocatellia > Pyrinomonadales > Pyrinomonadaceae > JANOGZ01. The sequence goes on from JANOGZ010000237.1 coordinate 2,504, forward strand.
CCGACGGAAGGGTATGCGCTCCTGCCTGCCCTCGGCGCTCTCCACGACCGTCCGGGCGTCTACCACTACGCACCGAAGGAACACGGTCTCGAGCGTCGGGCAGATGTTGACCCGTCGGTCTGGACTGCCTTGATGGCCGCGTTTCCGGAGGGTTCATTCCTCGTGGGGCTCTCGTCCATCCATTGGCGAGAAGCCTGGAAATATGGCGAGCGCGCGTTCCGGTACTGCCAACAGGACGTCGGTCATGCCCTTGGGACGCTGCGCTTCGCGGCTGCCGCCCTGGGCTGGAAACTCTTCCT
>JANOGZ010000269.1:0-1734 GCA_031406255.1 Pyrinomonadaceae bacterium
TCTATAGGTACGGTTTCGCCCGCGTTTAGGCGACGTCCCGCTAGTCCCTGGCTTACTATGCGGAAATCGGCGTTATTAACGCCAGCGATAACAAGTGTCTGAATTGTTACAGGGAAAGAACCTGTGTTCTTCAACGTCCCATTAAGTGGCAGACTCGTTTGGCCTTGTGGTGTAGGTGGAAACGAGACCTTCGGTAAGACAAAAGAAAGTTGCGGAGCTTGTACAGAAAATGCAGCTGAACTACTATCACGAGACGATGGTGTAGCGCCATTCTTTGTAACGAACACATCTGTTAGACCGAGGTTTGGCAGGTTGATAACGGGAGGCGTGAATGACTGAGAGCTTTGCAGAGCCGGTATCTAGTTGCTGCTTCTGCTACGGGACGGGAATGGAAGTGGTGTCGGGTAAAGGTGCACGACGCTGCCGTTGTCGCACTCAAGAGCAGCGAACAAGAATGCTCGAACAAGCGCGGATTCCCCACCGCTACGAACAATGCTCGCTCTCGAATTATCATCCCGCGCCCAGCCACGGAACCCAGTTACGGGCCCTCAATCTGGCTTTCAAGCTGGTCAGGGCATACCCGACAAGTGATCGCGGGCTGCTTTTGATGGGTTCATGCGGTGTTGGCAAAACCCACCTCGGGGCGGCGATCCTGCGGGGGCTGATCGAGAAAGGCGTGCGATGTTTATTTTATGAGTTCGGCGCGCTGTTGAAAGAGATTCAAGACTCCTACAATCCTGTTTCGCAAACATCGGAATTGAAGGTCATCGCTCGCGTATCCGAAGCGGAAGTATTAGCGCTTGACGAACTCGGCGCGTCAAAGCCGACGCACTGGGTGCGCGATACGATGATGCAGATCATCAACGCGCGTTACAACGACCGGAAGCTGACGATCTTTACGACCAACTATCTGGACGTGCGATCGGTCGCTGCAGATGAGACACTAGAAGATCGCATCGGCGTGCGCTTGAGAAGCCGATTGTACGAGATGTGCCAGACCGTCGTAATCGACGGTGAGGATTTCAGACGGAGGTTCGACGCTGAAGCTTCGAAATGATGCTGAAGGAATCTTGCCCGTGACCGTATAACGCGCCCTCTCCTTCCAACATCGCCGCTACTACGACCTGGTCTCCGGTCTCCGAGACTGAGAGGGTTGCCTTCGGCGACGCGGGCCGTGGGTTTAACACACAGTAGCCCTCGCCGGCATTCCCGCGTTAAGGTAAAACTCCATTGATGAACAGGGATTGTGTGATAATGCTTCTTCTGTCTTGTCTCAAATGAGCAGCATCATCACTCATTGCATCGGCCGCGCACATAAGCAATCTTGTCATCAATCACGTCTTCGGTGAGCGCCGCTGATTTCGTGCGCCACGCTTTTATTTACAGGATATTAAGAAATAACCGGGGATAGAAGCAGAGATAATAGTACATTGAAAGCAACCCGAGCTGGCTGATCAGACGAAGCGGGAAAGAGAATTCCCGCCTTCGCAAACATGACGGATAACCGCCTTCGTCTGCTGGATTGGCTGATGAGCGATCGTGGAAGCCACCGTATCACAACTTCAGAGTTGTTTGTCCGGTCAGGCGTTTGAGGCTCGTAGTCGACTCGGTCTAAGCTTCAAAGAGAGATATCGATGAGCCAAGGCGTAAAGAACGACGCACACAGCCGTCTCCATCTGGAAAAGTTGGTCGAGGATCTGCGCGACCTCGAAGCGAAATTGCGGCGCGGCGGCG
>JANOGZ010000277.1:0-6024 GCA_031406255.1 Pyrinomonadaceae bacterium
TTTACGTCTCCTCACGTGTAATTCGCTTAACCACGGAATGTGGCGGCAATTTGCGTTCCTCTTCGCGAGTTTTGATCTGGCACGGGCCCCTTTATCAAGATCGAAGGCTGTAAACGGTGCGGTTATTTGCAGGAAACGGCCGCTTTACAAGGAATTTACAACATCGCAACGCGCTCACAACAAAAAGCCGCGCGCACTCCCGGTACACGATATGGATAAAGTCTGACCCCATATGCTCAATCGGAGGAGTTCTGGTGGCGCATCGAAACATTTTCCTTTCGTCTTTTCCGAGATGGATCAACAACACACCGAGATTGGACGCTGCGTCCGATGACGGGCTATAATTTTGTTTTTCCACGCTCACATTTGGAGGTTTACCGCAAACCGTGTCTACTTCGACAGCCCCGTTTCGTCTCGCCACGCGCCTCGACGGTGTCGGCTTCTCCGATATCGTTAACATCCGCAACCGGATCATGCAATTGCGCGCTGACGGAGCGGCGGTCTTTCAATTTGAAGGCGGCGAGCCTTTTCTTAATACGCCCGATCATATCAAAGAAGCGATGACACGCGCTCTCCGGGAAAACAAAACGCGCTATGCGCCATCCTCCGGCATACCGGAGTTGCGGGCCAGGGTCGCGCAAAAACTGCGCGAGCGTAACCATATTCCGGCGCGTGAGGAAGACGTGGTTATTTTGAACGGCGGCATGCAGGGACTCTTCGGCGCTTTTCAATCGATCGTTAATGCCGGTGATGAGGTACTGGTTTTTTCTCCCTTCTGGACGCCCATTAAAGATCTGATCGCGCACTGCCAGGCGACGACGGTTCTCGTCCCGACGGATGAGGCCCGCCGCAGTGGATTTGCGGAGACGCTCTCCCGCCACACAACTCCGCGAACACGCGCGATTTATTACAATACGCCGCAGAACCCGAGCGGGGTGGTGTTTACGCGCGCCGAAGCGGAGGCGGTTGCCAATTTTGCGCGCGAGCATGGCCTGATCGTAATCGCCGATGAAGCATATGAGGATTTGGTCTACGACGGCGAGCACGTTTCCATCGCCTCTCTCGACGGCATGCTGGAACGCGCCATTACGTGTTTCACGTTGTCTAAATCTTACGCGATGACCGGCTGGCGCGTGGGCTACGCGGTTGCCACCGAGCCCTGGATGACGGGCTTGCGGAAGACTCTGCTCTATTCCACCAACGGCGTTTCGACGCCGTCGCAGTGGGCGGCGCTCGCCGCCTTCGATGATACTTCTGATTTTCTGGCGAAGGCGCGCGACGCTTATCGCGAGCGACGCGATTTGCTGGTCCCCGGACTGAACGAGCTTGGTCTGAGCTGCGCGGCGCCCGCCGGCGCCTTCTACGCGTTTCCAGATGTGTCACGGATTGACCCGGATAGTCGTCGGGCGGCCGATCGTTTGCTGGAGCGCGCGCAGGTGGCGACCGTGCCCGGCATCGTCTTCGGCGAGCATGGCGAAGGACACCTCCGCTTCTCTTTTTCTACCTCACTGGAGGTTATTGCCGCGGGACTCGATTCGATGCGCCGCAATCTCTGAGACCGCATGCGCCGTAGCGAATTTGACCTGACAGATCAGCTGCGCAAGCGTGCGACGAAGAACCACGCGTTACGCGCCGCCGGCCTCATCCGTGGCATCGGCGATGACGCCGCTATTCTCCGCAGCCGCCTCCGAACCGATTGGGTTATCACCACAGACCTCCTGATCGAAGATATAGACTTTCGTCGCGCATGGATGCGGCCGCGCCTGCTGGGTCATAAAGCGCTGGCCGTCTCTCTCTCGGACATCGCCGCGATGGGAGCCCGTCCGCGCTGGGCGCTTCTCTCGCTCGGGGTGCCGTCAGACATCTGGCGCTCGCGTTTTGTGGACGATTTTTTCGAGGGATTTTTCGCGCTGGCCGCTGAGCACGAAGTGACGCTGATCGGCGGCGACGTTTCGCGCACGCCGGAGCGGGCCGTTATCGACTCGATCGTCATCGGCGAAGCGGCGCGCGCCACGGCGACGCTTCGCGCGGGGGCGCGGACCGGCGACCAGATCTTCGTCACGGGCGCGCTCGGCGGCGCGGCGGCCGGCCTCCGGCTGCTCGAAGACGGGGCGCGACTGCCGGCAAGCGATAAACCTGTCAGGCGGCGCAGCGCGCTTCAGCAACTGCTGCTTCGCCATCTTCGTCCGACGCCGCGCGTCGGATGGGGCAAAGTGCTCGGTCAAAAACGGCTGGCCACCGCGATGATTGATGTGAGCGACGGTCTCTCATCCGACCTGGCGCACCTGTGCCGCGAAAGCGGCGTCGGCGCTCGCATCGCGGCGGCGAGTATTCCCGTTGATCCGTCGCTTGAACAAGCGCGCCATAGTCAACGGGGTCGTCGCGGCGCTCGCGTGCCGGACGCGCTCTCCCTCGCGCTGCATGGCGGTGAAGATTACGAATTGCTGTTTACCGTGAGCCCGCGCAAAGTCGCGCGTCTCCCCGAAGAAGTCGGAGGCGTATCCATCTCCCACATCGGGGAGATCACAGGTGATGCCGGGCGCATCACGTTAGCCGAAGGCACGCGGGCGCGCCTTCTCCGGCCCTCCGGTTTCAAACACTTTGCGCGATGAGCCATGAGTGAATCCCTTAACGATCTCGCCTCCGAGGCTCCCGTTTGACTCGACGCCCATCCTTGCCTAGACTCTCTATCTAGACGTCCGAACGGTATCTGCGAAGGTAATCATGCTTAGATTTTTCAATACCCTTTCCGGCCAACTTGAAGAATTTCGTCCGATGCGCGAAGGCGAAGTGAGCATCTATTTCTGCGGCCCGACGGTCTGGGATTACGCGCACATCGGCAACTTCCGCTCGCTCGGAGTCTTTGGCGATACGCTGCGCCGTTACCTCCGATTCAAAGGATACAAGGTCACCCACGTGATGAACATCACGGACGTGGAAGACCGCATCATCGCGCGTTCGCAGGAAGCCGGCGTGACGATTGACCAGTACACGGCGCGCTATATCGAAGCCCTGTGGGAAGATTTCGATGCGCTCGGGTGCGAGCGGCCGGACATCGTGCCGCGCGCGACCGAGCATATCCATGAAATGGTCGAGTTGATCAATCGCCTCACCGCGGGGGGGCATGCCTATCGTTCGGATGATTCTATTTACTACCGCATCACTTCTTTTCCGGAATACGGCAAGCTCTCGAAGATCAACTTCGCGGGCAACATCGCGGGCGCGAGCGAGCGCGTCGATACAGACAAGTATGAGAAAGAAGACGCGCGCGATTTCGCCCTCTGGAAAGCCGCCAAATCTCCGGACGAGCCGGCGTGGGAGACGGCGATCGGGCGCGGGCGTCCCGGCTGGCACATCGAATGCTCCGCGATGTCGATGAAATACCTGGGCGAAACGTTCGACATTCACGCGGGCGGCATCGACCTCGTTTTTCCACACCACGAAAACGAGATCGCGCAGAGCGAAGCGGCGACGGGGGTGCCTTTCGCGCACTACTGGCTGCACGCCGAGCATTTGAAAGTGGAGGGCGAAACGATGTCAAAGACGAAGGGTAATTACTTTACCTTTCGCGACCTCGTCCGGCAGGGTTTTGATCCCGCCGCTATTCGTTACCTGCTACTGAGCGTGCCCTATCGGAAACAACTCAACTTCACCCTCGAAGCGTTGCGCGGGGCGGAAACCACGGTCGCGAGCCTGCGCGATTTTCACGCGCGTCTCAGTGAAGCGCGCACCGACCCCGGCGCCACCCCCGCCTTGCGCGGCGTGGCGGCGCGCGCGCTGGAAGAGTTTGAGACGGGGCTCGACGATGACCTCAACACCTCGGTGGCGCTGGCCGCCATTCACAACCTGAAGCGCGAGGTGAACACGGCGCTCGATAATCACCAGGTGCGCGAAGACGATAAACGCGAACTGCTCGGCCTGATCGGAAAATTCAACAGCGTGATCAACGTCTTCGGTGTGACCGAACGCGAAATGCTCGATGCGGAAATCCAGGCGCTGATCGACGAGCGGCAGCAGGCTCGTCATCGGCGCGACTGGGAGCGCGCCGATCAGATACGCGATGAATTGACGCGGCGCGGCATCCTGCTCGAAGACACGCGCGACGGCGTGCGCTGGAAACGGCGCGGGGCTTGATGTTACTATCGGAAAGCTCGAAGACCGCAGAACCGGCATTTTGAGGATTCCGCCGGCTTTATTGACTCCCGAAGAATTCTTCCATGATATTTAATCTCCACCTCTCACATCTTTCACGTCCGCTCGACGCGCGCCCGGACATCTTTGCCGGCTAGCCGCGCCCTATCCCTTCCTTCCGCGTTTTTCTCAATCGTTTTCCACAACAAGTATTTCCTCGCGCAAAAGGTAAGGAGAAATGTCTATGTCTACCATGGCCCCGGCGAAACGGCCGGAAATTAAAACAGCGCTTCCCGGCCCGAAGGGAAAAGCGATCGTCGAAGCCGACGCGCAGTTTGTCACCCCCTCATACCCGCGCCCCTCTTTCGCGCTCGTCGCCGAACGCGCGCAGGGCGTGTGGGTTGAAGATGTGGATGGAAACATCTTCCTGGATTGCAACGCCGGGGTTGCTGTCTGCTCGACCGGACACTGCCATCCGGAGGTCGTCCGCGCTATCCAGAAGCAGGCCGCAGAGCTGATCCACATGTGCGGCACGGATTACTATTACCGACATATGCCGGAGCTCGCGCGCAAGCTCGACGAGATAACGCCTGTTCCGTCGCCGACGCGCACCCATTTCGCCAACAGCGGCACAGAGGCCGTCGAGACCGCCCTCAAACTGGCGATGCACGCGACGGGCCGCGAAAAGTTCATCGCGTTCTTCAACAGCTTTCACGGCCGCACGCTCGGATCGCTTTCCTTAACCTCGTCGAGAGCCGCGCAGCGCTCAGGCTTTCGCCGTCAGGCGCTCGATGTGACGCACGTTCCTTTCGCCTACTGTCTGCGCTGTCCCTTCAATCTCGGCCGGTGCGACGACGGCTCGTGCTGCCTGGGAAGCCTCGACTGGATCGAGAATCGTTTGTTCAAGACGACCCTCCCGCCAGAAGAGTGCGCCGGCATCGTCGTCGAGTGTGTGCAGGGCGAAGGCGGCTACGTTCCCGCGCCGCCCGAGTTTCTGCACGGGCTACGTCGTATTTGCGACCGTGAAGGGATCCTTCTGATCGTCGATGAGGTGCAATCGGGGATGGGACGCACGGGCAAGATGTTCGCCGCCGACCATTATGATTTGAAGCCTGATATCGTATGCATCGCGAAAGGCATCGCTTCGGGTCTGCCGCTCGGCGTCTGCGTCGCGCGCGCCGATCTGATGGACTGGAAGCCGGGCGCGCACGCTTCGACCTTCGGCGGCAACCCGGTCGCCATCGCCGCGGCGCTGAAGACGATTGAGCTGCTCGAACGCGAACTCGTCGCCAATAGCGCCGAAGTAGGGGCGTATCTTCAGGATGGTTTGCGTAAGCTGGCGGAGAAGCATAATTGTATCGGCGATGTGCGCGGACTCGGTATGATGATCGGCGTCGAGTTCGTTGAGAACCGCGATTCGATGAAGCCCGCGCCCGAGTTGCGTGATCGCGTCGAACGAGAGTCGTTTAATCGTGGTCTGATCATTCTCGGCGCCGGCGCCAATACGATCCGCTGGTCGCCCCCGCTGATCCTGACGCGTGAAAACGCCGATGTCGGGCTGGAGATTTTCGACGAAGCGATCGCCGCCGCGACCGCCGCAAATCAGTAGCATCCGATTCGGGAAAACGCATATCGGCCGGCGGCAGCGCAATTTTCATCACGCGCTGCCGCCGGCCGAACTTTCAGCCGTCTCTTCAGTGCGCTTGCCCGCCGACTACATCACCTCTGCTTCGGCCGGCTTTCTCTTCTTCGGCGGCGCGGGGGCGACCCCATCCAGTCAGCCCGCCCCCCAGAAGACAACAGCGATGATTTAGGGCCGTGGCTAGAACGAGAGCGAGAGCATAATTTCAATTTACCTCAAAATCCCCGGGGCGCGAATCCCCAAGGTTTGCT
>JANOGZ010000299.1:0-2139 GCA_031406255.1 Pyrinomonadaceae bacterium
GGCGCAGATGGACGATGAGGATCACGGCTCGGTGGTGCTGCGCAGCCACTACGCGGGGCTGCGTAAAGCCTTCGACGGATGGCAACTCCCGCGCGATCCCGAGAACGGTAACGTCGTCGAGGGACTCAAAGGCGCGGAGGACCATTACCGGAAGCTCTCTGCGCGGCTGGGTTATCCGCTGCCCGTGCCGGAGGCGCTGGTGAATCAGATCGGCTATCAACTGCTCGCGGCAGGAAAGACGGATGAAGCGATCGCCGTGTTCAAGTCGAACATCGAGCGCTACCCGCACTCGGCCAATGTCTACGACAGTCTCGCCGAAGCCTACGAGCGGGGCGGAAAGCTGGACCTGGCGCGCCCGAACTACGAGAAGGCAGTCACGCTCGGGAAAGGGAGCAGCGACCCCAACCTCAGCATCTATCAGACTAATCTCGACCGCGTCGCCGGACTACTGAGCAAGAGCAGCACGGCCGAAAAGAAGTAACCGAAGCGTCAAGCGACGGCCCGGCGTGAGTGACATTCTGCTTTCGGAATGTCTCGCGCCGGGCCTTATTCCATCCGGGCATGACGCGATTTCAGCGGCACGGCATCAGCGGATATTGGTAGTGGAAGAATCCATACCTCACACCATCCACCCCTTACTCTGATATTCCATATACGTTGCCGTCGCTTGCGCGACTTCTCTTCCGAAATATCGCTCTACCACTCGGAGGGCGAGATCGATGCCCGACGTCAGCCCGCCGGCGCTTGAAATCCTGGGTCCCTCGACAAAGCGCAGGCCGCGCTTCACATCGATGTCCGGAAATTCTTTACCGAACCGATCAATGAAATCGTGATGGGTGGTGGCTGATTTGCCGGAGAGCAATCCCGTCCGGGCGAGCAGGAAGGCTCCCGTGCACACGGACATGACGACATCGGCGGTGCGGCTCACCCCGCGCAGCCAGTCGAGCATCTCCGGTGACCTTCCACCCTGTGCCGGGATGACGACAACCCTGGGTGGGGGCGCCGTGTCGAAGGTGAAGTTAGGAATGATCTTCAATCCGGCGGTCGCCGTCACCGCCTCGGTGGTATCCGACACGGTGTAGAGCTGGAAGGGCATTTGATCATCCATACTCGCCCCGCGAGCAGGCACATGGACGTCTTGACAGACTTCCCACGGGCCGGCGAAGTCGATCACCGTCACCCCCCTCGAGACGATAAATGCGACGGGTATCTTACCCCTCGCCGGGGCCGTCAGATTGGTACTGACCGTTGTTTTCGGAATCGATCCCTTCTGACTATTCGTCTTGACGGTCTGGCCCGCGATGCACGAGATGCCCGAAGCTGCCATCGCTGCCCCCGTCGCCGCAGTACCCTGCAGGAAATCTCTTCTTCTCATGGTCTACCTCACCTCACATAAGAAAATCCGGCTCATTGAGCGGTGCCGGGAGTCTGCCAGAGAAGCGGGATCGTGTCTTGCACACATCAAACGCGGTGGAACAGATCAAACGCGTGCCGGTGCCGCTCTGCGGCCGCGCGGCACAAGACAGATCGCTGTGATGGTTTGTAAAAGTTACAGAGACTCGTGAGAAGCGTGGCCCGAGATGAAGGCGGCGCGGAAGTTGCCGGGCGTGGCGCCGGTAACTCGTCTGAACACACGTGTGAAATGGCTCTGGTCGCTGAAGCCGGCTAACTGGGCGATCTCGGCGAGTGTCGTTTCTCCGTGCAACAACTGCTCGCAGGCGAAGCGCACACGCAGCTCATTGATGTACTCGCCTATTGTTTGTTTGTGGAACTGCCTGAAGACCCTGGAGAGGTGGAATGGATGGACGCCGACTTCGGCTGCCACGTGGTTGATCGTCAGGCTGTGCTGAAACTCAGCGTGCAGCAGTTCAACGGATCGAGACAACCAGGCTGGCGGCCTCTTTTCTCCGGCATCGCCGGTTCTTGCGGCGCTGCCCAGCATCTCCATGACCAGACCCTCTATGATCAGAGGGGAGCACGCGTCCTGCGCCCGATATTCACGATACAGTTTGGTCGCCAGCCATAACAGGTCATTTCTGTGAACGTCCATAACCCTGTCGGGCACGGCTGAGTACTCACGCAGACGGTCTAACCACCGGTGCTCGACTTCAATGCTGAAGAAGTGGCCGCCGCGGTTGC
>JANOGZ010000300.1:0-2054 GCA_031406255.1 Pyrinomonadaceae bacterium
CATCGGCGCCGTGATCGGCGGCGGGGTGGGGGCGGGCGGCGTGCTGGCCTCACGCGGCAAAGAAATTCGCCTCGAGCGTGGCCAGCAGCTCCTGATCCGCACTTCAACTCAGACACGCATTCCGTAAAACTGCGAAAGGTCTCAAGTCCGGAGTCAGGATCTAGGGCCAGCGGGCGATGGACTTGAGACTCCGGACTTGAGACTTCAATGCCGATCACGCTCCTCACCGATTTCGGAACGGCCGATTATTTCGCCGCGGCGATGAGGGGGGCAATCCTTTCTGTCAACCCATCGGCCACCATCTTTGATATCACCCACGAGAGCCCCGCACACGATATTCAGGCAGCCGCTTTCACGCTCCTGGCCGCTTATGAGGCTTTCCCGGCTGGGACGATCCACGTCTGCGTCGTCGACCCCGGCGTCGGTTCAGCACGCCGCCCGATTCTGGTCGAGAGCCGCAGGTATTTGTTCGTGGGGCCGGATAATGGACTGTTCAGTTACATTTACGAGCGGGAAACAAAAGTTCGTGTCTTTCATCTCACCAACCCGGAGTACTTTCGCCCCCCTGTGAGCACGACGTTTCATGGGCGTGATGTCTTTGCTCCCGTGGCCGGGGCTTTGTCAAACGGCATCACGCCCGAAACGCTCGGCCAGCCGATCACGGATTATGTGCGGCTTGCGCCGCTCGCGCCCACAGCAGAGGACGGGGTTCTTGCCGCAGCAATCATCTATATTGACCGTTTCGGCAACTGTATTACGAACATCTCGCCGAATGAGCTGACGACCGAACAGGTCGCGGGCGGCGCGCGAGTGGTGGTCGCGGGACGTGAGATCGATCAGTTTCGGCGATACTTTAGCGAAGAGGGAAGTCTACCGGGCGAGCTGTTCGCCATCTGGGGTAGCGCCGGCTTGCTTGAAATCGCTGCTTTCGGCGACTCGGCCGCGCGCTTGCTGGGCGTTCGCCGTGGAGACCGGGTATTAGTGATAAATGACAAGAAAAGTTGAACTTTGCTGTCGCCTCCTTGCTTGTCAGTTGTCATCCACTTTGCTATCTTCGAGTTATTCCACATCATCAAGGACCCAAGATCATGGAAAAAGCGAAGGATAACGCTGCCGCCGCCAAGAGTCCTGCCGGACTAGAAGGCGTCGTCGCGGCCAGCTCCGCCATTGGCGATGTCGACGGCGTCAACGGCGTGCTTATCTATCAAGGTCTTAACATACACGATCTCGCCAAGCACTCGAATTTTGAAGAAGTCGTTTTTCTGCTGTGGCATGGTCGTCTGCCGAAACGGGCCGAATTGGAGGAGCTGCGGCGTGCGATCTCCGAGAACCAGGCGTTGCCGGAAGAAATCGTCAACATGATGCAGAAGCTCCCGCGCGATGCCGAACCGATGGATGTGCTGCGCACGGTCGTCTCGGCGCTCGCTTTCTATGACAAGGGCGCGCGTGATATGTCACGCGCGGGGAGCCTTCGCACAGCCACGCGTTTGACCGGACAACTGCCGGTGATCGTCGCGGCCTTCGAGCGTCTGCGCAACGGGAAAGACCCGATCGCGCCCAAGCCCGACCACAACATCGCCACCAACTTTCTGTACATGCTCAAAGGCGAGATGCCTTCGGAGCGTGAAGCGCGTATCTTTGATATCGCACTCGTGTTACACGCCGATCACGAGTTAAATGCCTCGACGTTTACAGCGCGCGTCGTCGCGGCGACGCTCGCCGACATGTACGGCGCGATCACCGCCGCCATCGCCGCGCTCTCCGGGCCGCTGCACGGCGGGGCGAATACCGCGGTGATGAAAATGCTTCTCGAGATCAGTGATCCTAACCGGACTGAGAAGTGGATCAAAGACGCGCTCGGCGCGAAGAAGAAGATCATGGGTTTTGGCCACCGCGTCTACCGTACCGAAGACCCGCGCGCGACGCACTTGCGGCAGTTCTCGAAAGAGCTGGGCGAACGCGTCGGTGATACGCGCTGGCACGACATCTCACGCAAGGTGGAAGAGGTGGTGATGAACGAGAAGGGGCTCTATCCGAATGTGGATTTCTACTCC
>JANOGZ010000305.1:0-8935 GCA_031406255.1 Pyrinomonadaceae bacterium
CCGCGTGAGCCGCTGTGCCAGCGTTGCCCCATCGTGGAATACTGCTACTACGGAAATTATAAAGTATGAATGGGAGAAAGCAGTGGTCAGTAGCCAGTGGTCAGTGGTCAGAAGGCAACCAGTGCTTTTTCTGACCACTGACCACTGGCTACTGGCCACTGCTTTATACTTTATCATTTCCGTAGTCGCAGTATTCCACAATGGGGCAACGCTGGCACAGCGGCTCACGCGGACGGCAGAGCGTGCGACCGTGGCGGATGAGATTGACATGAAACGAGTAGAACTTGCCGCGCGGCACGAGCCGGTTCATGATCTCGTGGGCGCGCGCGTCCGTGCATTTTTGGGGAATCAGCCCGACGCGGCGCAGGATGCGAAAGATATGCGTATCGAGCGGGAAGACCTCTTTGCGGCAGGCGAAGAGGAGCGTGCAGGCGATCGTCTTGGGACCGATGCCGCGGAACTCGGAAAGATACCGAACCGCTTCTGCGGTCGAAAGATCGTGCACAAAGGAGAGATCGAGCGCTCCGTGGCGCTCTTTAATCTGGCGTAGCAGGCCCCGGATGACGGCGGCCTTTTGATTGGCCAGCCCGCCGGAGCGGATCGTCGCCGAAAGCGTCGCTTCGCGCGCGCGCAGCACGGCGTCCCAGGTGGGGAAACGCCGCTTGAGCGCGGCGAAGGTACGATCGCTGTTCGTATCGCTCGTCGCCTGCGAGAGAACGATTTTAATCAGCATGTCGAGCGGATCAGACGCGCGCCTGTTTTCCGGGACGCCGTAGGCCCGCTCGAGATTCTGAATAATATAGTGAAGCGGCTTTTCGTCCGTCGCCGCTTCAGTCGGTGTACGCGACGGCTGTGGTGGGGGCGATGCTCGCCGCGGCGATGACGCGCTCATAAAATTCTATGTATTGCGGAATGACGAGATCGGTGCTGTAACGCTCGATCGCTGAGGCGCGCGCGCGCGCGCCCATCTCGCGCCGCACGTCCTCATGCGCGAGGAGATGGGCGGCGTCTGCGCTCATTTTTTCAAGGTCTCCAACGTCGCTCAAATATCCCGTTTCGCCGTCGGTGATGACCTCCGGCACGCCGCCGACGCGCGAGGCGATGACGGGCACTTCGCAGGCCATCGCTTCGAGCGCGGCGAGGCCGAAAGACTCCTGCTCGGAAGGCAGCAACAAAACATCAGCGGCCGAGAGATAATCAACGATTCGCGGCTGCTTGCCGACGAACGAGCAATACTGCTCGACGCCGAGGCAGCGCGCGCGATGCTCGGCAAGTCCGCGCTCGCTGCCGTCGCCGACCATCACCAGCCGCGTATTCACATTCCTCTCGCGCACGCGCGCTAGTATCTCGACACAATCAATGGGCCGCTTGACGGGCCGAAAATTAGAGATGTGAACCAGCAGCGGTTCGCCATCAGGCGCCAGTTCCGCACGAAGTTGCGGCACCGGGTAGCGCTGGTACTCGGAGGCGCAGACAAAGTTTGGGATGACCGCGATGTTATCAAACTTGAAGGTTTCGATGGTCGCCTGTTTCAGGTAATGGGAGATCGCCGTCACGCCGTCTGATTGCGCGATGCCGTAACGCGTGATCGGCAGATACGAGCGATCCGCGCCGACGAGCGTGATATCAGTTCCATGAAGCGTGGTGATCACCGGCAGCCGGTACTGCGGCCGGAGCGATTCGCGTGCGAGAATGGCGCTGATCGAATGTGGAATCGCGTAGTGGACGTGGAGCAGATCGAGATTTTCGCTCTGCGCGACATTGGCCATCTTGGTCGCCAGCGCCAGCGTATACGGCTGATGCTCGAACAAAGGGTAAGACATCATCTCCACTTCGTGGAAACGCACGCGTTCGCCCAGCTCGGTGAGGCGTGTCGGCAGCGATGAAGAGATGAAGTGAACAGTATGTCCGCGCGCCGCCAGCTCTTTGCCGAGTTCGGAGCCGACGATCCCGCTGCCACCATAGGTCGGATAGACGGTGATACCGATATTCATAGTTACAGTATGGCGATTCGGCCTCTGATAATTAAGCCGCCCGTGAACCGCTGATGATGAATGCTTCGGTGGGATTCTAGCAGGAGTTTCGGACGCGAGTCTTGTGTGGGAACTCGCGTGGCCGAAAAAAGGAGCCCACATAGCAAGAAGACAGGCGACCCTCGCTATCGCCTGTCTCTTGTCTCAACTTGTCTTACCTGCGAAGGGGACAAGCGAGAGCCGAAATATACGCCTTCTCGATGGTGTTGGCAATATCTCGCGCCCCCCTTTCGAGGGGTTTCTTGAAAATAATTTCGGGGACGTCGCCGCGCCCTTTTATGTCCTTATTGTGCAACGATTACGATGGTTTTTCGGGTATCCGGCGGGTGCGCGTGGCGGACGTTTTGTGGCGACTACGTTGTAGGCGCGAGCAATAGTATAATGCTGGTGGTCAGATTACATCGCGTCGATGGCTGAATTGCGAATTGCGTCCGGGAGCGCCGGTTGCCGTCGTCTGTGCGGCTGGCCACAACCGAAGCGATCAGAAAGGTCAGAGAATAAAAAGAAGATGCCGAAGATTGATAACATCGAAGAAACACCGAATCCAAACGCCATCAAGTTTATCCTGAAAGAGCCGGTGACCAACGGCACGACGCGCTCTTTCCACACCGCCGCGGAAGCGGCCGAAGACCCGCTCGGGAAATCCTTATTCGACGTCGGCCAGGTCGTCTCTGTCTTCTACATGGATCGGATGATCACTGTGGAGAAGGAGGACGAAGCAGACTGGGACGAACTCTTACCGAAGTTCGCCGTGCCGATTCGCGCCGCCGAATCGGTAGGCCCGGGCGCCGGAGGAGCCATTCCAGCCGAGGGCATAGGCGGCGCCCTGGGTGCGCTGCTGAGCGATGACCCGCGACTGATACAGATCAATGAAATTCTCGATGAGCGAATTCGTCCGGCGCTGGCCGGCGATGGCGGCTGGCTCGAGGTGCTCGGCCTGAAAGATGATACGCTGACCATCAGGTATCAAGGCGCATGCGGCAGTTGCCCGAGTTCTCTCTCCGGCACGCTGATGGCTATCGAGGGCATGATCAAACAGGAAGTCGATCCGCAGATCGAGGTGGTCGCCGTCTGATGCACTTATGCCTTGTAAATGGGGCGCCGCGCATCAACTCTTCGCGCGGCCTCAGTTCATGAGATCAAAACATTCACGGAACGGCCGCACACGGGCGAGCGTTTAACTGGTATTCCGAGGCGAGAGCGCCGGACGTGCGCCCAGCTTTGTCACGCCTCTAAGCTTCATCGTCATGCCGCATCAGTGATCTCGAACGCGCGTTCTGACCGTCACTCCGGACGAAGCCGCGCTTCAACTGAAGGGGATAAAAAAATGGCCCGCCAAATACGCCTCTATCTCGTCGCTCTTTATTTACTCGCCTTACCCGTACTGATCGGTGCCCAACAACAGCAGCAGCAGGTTCCAGCAAAGTCTAAAAAAGCTGCCAAAGAAGCGAGTGCCGTTGATCCGCTCGCCGAAGCGCGGCGCACCACGGCCATTTCACTAATCACTTCTCTGGCCGACGAGGCGCGGAGTTTTCGCGACCCCACCTTACGCGCACGCGTCCAGGCGCGCGCCGCCGATGCTCTGTGGACGATGGATAAAGAGCGCGCGCGGGTTCTCTTTCGCCGCGCCTGGGAAGCGGCCGATGCGGCCGATGAGGAAAATGAGCGGCGCGCGGAAGAAGAGATCGGGCGCGGCCCTGGAGCACGGAACGCTCAGCCCAGTTTGCGTGCCGAGGTATTGCGTCTCGCCGCACGACGCGAGCGCGCGCTCGGAGAGGAATTTCTCGCCCGTCTCGATGAAGCGAGGAAACAGGATGGCGATAAATCAGCGCCGCCCGCCGATGCGCCGCCGGCGCGACGCTCACCCCGGAACGAACCCTCGCCCGCCATCGCCAGACGTTTAAGACTCGCCGAGCAACTGCTTGAGGAGGGCGATATCGAGCAGGCGTTACAATTCGCCGATCCGGCGCTTACGAGCGTCAACATCAACTCGGTCAGCTTTCTGGATGCGCTTCGCGAGAAGAATGCGGCGGCGGCCGACCAGAGGTACGCTTCCCTGCTGGCGCGCGCCGACGTTGATCCGGCGTCGGACGCCAACACGGTTTCGCTCCTCTCTTCCTACGTCTCGACGCCGTTTCTCTATGTCGTCTTCGAGCAAAATGCGGGTTCCAACATAAACCGTCGACGCCGGATCAATACCCCTCCGGCTGATCTCTCGGCGCAACTGCGCGCCGCCTTCTTCCGTACCGCCGCGTCGATTCTCCTGCGCCCGCTGCCGCCGCCTGATCAGGACCGCACCACTTCCGGGCGCGCCGGAACATACATGGTGATCGCGCGCCTGCTTCCGCTCTTCGAGCAATACGCGCCGCAAAGGGCGGCGGCGCTCCGGACGCAGCTCGCCGTGCTCACACCCGACACGCCGGAGAGAGAGCGTAATCCCCGTAATAATGAGGCACTGACTCGCGGAATCATTCCCGAAGACCCGACGCGCGATCGGCTGCAGGAGACGCTCAGCCGACTCGACCGCGCCCAGTCCGCGGATGAGCGCGACGCCATTTATCTTGATGCCGCGCTCGTTGCCATTCGCCAGAACGATCCGCGCGCGCGCGAATTTATCGACAAGATCGAGAACACGGATCTGCGCCAGCAGGTTCGCGCCTATATCGATTTCGAAGGGGTACAAAAAGCGGTCCAGGAAAAGGACGCGCCGGAAACGCTGCGACTGGCGCGGGCGGGCGAGTTGACGGCCATCCAGCGCACGTGGGGGCTGACGGAAGCGGCCCGTCTGATCGGCAAGGATGAACCGGGGCGCGCCATTGAAATTCTCGAGGAGGCCACCGCCGAAGCGCGCCGGATCGACGCTAACGCGTCCGACCGCGTCCGCGCGCTGGTCGCCATCGCGACCCAGTTCTTCGCGGTTGACCTGACGCGCGTGTGGGAAACGCTGACGGAGGCGATCAAAGCAGCCAATGCGGGTGACGATTTTACCGGTGAAGATGGCCGCTTGAGTTCCCGCCTGCAAACGAAAAACATGACGTTGTTTATGAACACCAGCGCCGAGAGCTTTGATCTGGGCGGCATCTTTGCGACGCTGGCCAAGGAAGATCTCAATCGTGCCGTGGAACTGGCGAAATCTTTCAACGGCGAATCTCCGCGCGCGATCGCGACGCTCGCCGTCGCCCGCTCCGTGCTCGATGACAAGCGTGAGCCGCGCCGCTTGTCGGTCGAGCAAAGGGATGGAAGAAGCCGTCGATAATGTTAGAAGTGGTCTGAAGTTTCGCGCGACTGAAAGCGGGCGAGCGACCGGCGGGCAGATGCGCACGCGCCCGTTATGAGTAGATGTTCATCGGACGCGTGAGGAGCGCAACCGGGTCTTCGATATTCAAGGCTTCACGCACGTGAAAGGCTTCGCCGGCCACGACGCCGATCAGCGAGCCGTAGTAGCGCATGCGCAATTCGATCTGATTGAGGAAGTTTTTATCGCTGATGCGCGTTTCCGGCTCCGCCGAGTCGGCGCGGTAAAACTGCGAGGCGTGCGCGCGGATGGCCTCCATTTTCTCCTCGACGAAATCCGAAACATCAACGATAAAGGAAGGCACGACGAGCCGCGAGTAAACCGAATGGGCGATCATCGGCACGCGGCGGACGGCTTCCTGTCCGGCATCTTCATCGTAGCGGCGCATGCTCGCGAGCCGCGCCGCATCGCGCACGATACGGCAGGTATTGGCATGATCGGGATGCGGATCATCCCAGTGGGGCGTGAAAATGACCTTCGGCCGGTGGGCGCGGATCACACGCACCATCGCGCCGCGCGACTCTTCCGTCAGCCAGACGTGGCCATCCGGCTGTTCGAGATTAAGGCGTAAATCCAGCTTGAGGATGCGCGCCGCCGCGCGCGCTTCCTCGGCGCGGCCGGCGGGCGTGCCGCGCGTTCCCATCTCGCCCCGCGTGGCGTCGAGGACGCCGGTCCGGTAGCCCAGGCTCTTTAGCTTGAGGAGTGTTCCGGCCACGGTCAATTCCGCATCATCCGGATGCGAAAAGACGGCCAGCACATCGAGCTCGGTATTAGCAGCGTTCATTCTTTCCTGTAACTTCGCCTCCGAAGAACTTCGCCGATCCCTTGAAGTTTAACGTAGCAGATGCCCGCGATCCAAGGCGAGCTATTGACGCACTCGCCGGTGAGTTGGTAGCTTTTCGGCACGAAGGGTTAAATTCCGATGATGAATCTGACAGTTCTCGGCTCGGGCACATCCGTCCCGCACCCGCTGCGCGCTTCGTCCGCGCACTGGCTCCAGACTGAGTATGGCTCGCTTCTTCTCGACATCAGCGCGGCGGCCGTCCACCGCATGGCGCAGGAGCGCCTTGACTGGGTTAATCTCGATGCCATCTGGATCAGCCATTTTCATCTCGATCATACGGGCGGTCTGGCGCCTTTCCTGTTCGGCACGAAATACGCGCCGCAGACCCGTGAGCGCCGCCGGCCGCTCGTGATCTTCGGCCCGCGCGGCACAGAAAAACTGCTCCGCGCCTTCGATGAGGCGAACAACTACAAACTCTTCAAGCAGCCATTTCCGCTGGAAGTGCGCGAAGTGGCCCCGCGCGCCGAGTTCGAGGTCTTTCGCGGCCTCCGCGCGGAAACCTTTTCGACGCCTCACACGCGCGAGAGCCTCGCCATCCGTCTGACCGATGAAGATGCCGGCGCGACGCTCGTCTACACTTCGGATACGGGTTACACTCACGCGCTCGGCTCTTTCGCGCGCCGCGCCGAGCTTTTTCTGACGGAATGCTCTTTCCGGCGCAACAAGCCGGTCGAAACGCACCTCGAACTGGCTGATGCGATGAATCTCGCACGGCTCGCCGAACCGCGACGGGTGATGCTCGCACATCTGTATCCGGAGTGGGATGGAGTGGACATCCCCGCCGAAGCGAAGAAGCACTGGCCGGGTGAAACCATCGAGGCGCGCGACGGGCTGCGTCTTACAGTTGCAATCACCAACGGTTGATGGCAGAGTCCTCTCATTCTCCCTTAATCCGACCATATCAGCCGATGGATATTTTCAGTCAGCCGGAAGCGCACCTGTCACAATTATGAAATCCCGACTCATCGTCAATCCGGTTTCCGGCTCGGACGCCGCGCCGGACTACCTGCGAACCATCAACGAACGCCTGCGCGCTTTCGTTGGCGAGATGGATATCGTGATGACCGTCGCACCGGGCGACGCCGGCGTCGCGGCGGAGCGCGCCGTCCATGACGGCTACGATCATCTGTTCGTCGCGGGCGGCGACGGCACGCTCAATGAAGTCTTAAACGGTGTGGCCGCCGTTCCCGCGGCGCTTGAACGCATCACCTTCGGATTGATCCCTTTGGGGACCGGCAATGATTTCGCCACGGCGCTCGGGCTGCCCGAAGATGTCGAGAAGGCGATCGACATCCTGCTCGAAGGCCGGACGATCCGCGCCGATATCGGCGTTTTGAACGACCGCCACTTCGTTAATGTTTCGGCCGGCGGATTTATCGCCGAAGTCTCGGATGCGGTCAACCCGCAGCTCAAATCGGTCGCCGGTAAATTCGCCTATCTGATCGGCGGCGCGCAGGTTTTGCTGGACTACGAGCCGGTCGGGCTGAAACTGCGCGTCGTCGAACGGGAGCGTCCGGCCTTTGAGCATGAGCTCGGAATGCAGATGTTTGCGGTCTGCAATTCGCGGATGGTCGGCGGCGGGCGGCTCATCGCCCCGCACGCCGTTATTGATGACGGGGTGCTCGACGTGTGCATCGTCGAAGCGATGCCGACGCTTGAATTTATCAGCCTGCTGACGCGCGTCTCAAGCGGCGATCACGTCGAAGACGAGCGCGTCGCATATTTCCAGGCGCGCGAGATCGATCTGCTTTTTAGTCGCACGATCAAGGTCAACACGGATGGTGAAGTGCTGGAAACGAATCACTGCCGCTATCATATAATTCCCGGCGCCGCGCGCTTTCTCGCGGGCGACGCGCCTTACGCTTCAGAGATGAAAAACGTCGCCTCAGAATCAGCACGCGAAGTCTCGATCAGGGACAGATGAGTGGAGGAAGAAGGGTGAACCGAGCGGCGCTGCCACCGACGATCCTGAGAGGCTATCTGCCGCTTGCCGTCCTGGGCTGCCTTCTTTTCCTCTCGCTAGTCTCTCTCACCGGCCGGGCCCGCGCGCCACGCATCACCGCCTCGGATTTGCTTGAGATCGGCGCGGCCAAACCCCCTCCGCCGTCGAGCCTTCCGTCGGAAATCAAGATCATCAGCTACAACATGCGCTGGCGGGGCGGCGCAGACCTGAGCAAACTCATCAACCTGCTGCGCGATGATGCGGAGGTCGGCCGGGCCACGATCATCGGCCTGCAGGAAGCTGATCGTTACAAGAAACGCACCAACTACGCTAATACCGCGCGTGTGATGGCCGAGGCGCTGGGGATGAATTACGCGTGGGCCGCGCCGCCGCGCTCGTCGGATGAGGCGAAAGAGGATGAAACGGGCGTCGTCATCCTGAGCGAGTATCCGCTGACGAATGTCCGCCGAATAGTTTTGCCACACGAGGGGCCCGGCGGGAGGCGCCGCGTCGGTCTCGGGGCAACCGTATCCATCGGTCCAACCGAGGTGCGCGTCTATTCCGTGCACGCCGAGACGCGCATCCCCGTGGAGAAAAAGATGGATCAACTGCGAGCCGTACTCGAAGACATGCGGCAGCAGCAAAAGGTAGCGCGGGGGGTCGTCCTCGGAGACTTTAATACGATCAAGGGGAAGGATGTCCGCGCGGCAAACCTGCTCTTTACGAACGCCGGTTTCGCAACTCCGCTGCCCCCTGACCGCGCGACATGGAAAACCTTTATTATCGAGCTCAAACTCGACTGGATCTGGCTGCGCGGCCTG
>JANOGZ010000343.1:0-1243 GCA_031406255.1 Pyrinomonadaceae bacterium
TACCATGTGGCGTTCGTTGTGCGGTCGGTTCCGACCAAGCTAAATTGAAAGGGAGTGCCGGCGAAGGCGCCGTTCAATACGGCTATTTGAGCACTGATCATCGAGTCCGGTATATTGCCATTCGCGATGTCCGAACCATTATTGATCACATGGAAGTACACGGGGATGGTTACGGAGTTGGCGGCTAACTGCTGGGAAGCGGCGTCGCCTGACGCGCTGGCCCGACTCGCGCTGGATTTTTTGACTTTTTCCTCTATTTCCTCGCGCTCTCCTGCCGACAAATCCTTCGTCACACAGCGCGCGTTGTCCAGGAAGTCTTTCTTACTGGCCCATGTTTTACCGTTGAAATGAAACGGAACATCATCTTGACCATCGTTATGCGCGACTCTCTCACTGGAGCGTCCGCCTTGGGCATTGGCATAATTTGAAAAGGTGGAGCTGGTTAGAGCTAACGTCAGGCCGAGCGCGATGAGCGCAACTAGAGTAATCGTCTTGCGTATCATTCAATCTCCTCCGAAGGCTTAGAATTTTGGTTCTGGCGGTGAGCCGTTTCGTGAGAGGTCGTTCCGCGTTGTTCTCACGTATCCTGCGCGCATCAGCAAAAGGATGCCAAACGAGTATGTATAATTAAGGTCGTTCTTCGCTCACGAGCGAGATAACAGCGCGAAGGCAGATTTCAGAAACATGAAGTGAGTGCTAAGACGTAGCAGCGGGTTACTTCTCGTCAACCCCAGGTCGATAATTCTTAACAGACACTAACCCCTAAGACGACAAGTTGACGTTTTTTTGCCGTTACGGGTTCGCCTATCATAGGCATTGAGCGGGATTTGTCAACTTTTTGCGAGCAGATCTTGTTTAAAATTGCCCGGATCACAACCTGCCGGCCGGTGAATGTCGATTCAATCCGGGCCCATCGGAGACCATCCAGCAGACTGCGTGCAGGTGGCAAGGGCGGTAAGTAAAAAAGGAAGCGGCTACATTGAATAGCCGCTTCCTCGTTTTTGCTTCCCGCAATCTAAATGGTCAGACAGTGGAGCTACCTTCGATACTGGAGAGCCATCGAATCCATGCGCGCTGACTGCCCCGCCGTAAACTTAAACATGCAGTAGTCGTCCGTGTAGTCCATGAAGTTTTCGATCGGGTCGAGCCCGGCGAGGGAGGTGCAGGAATTGCGCCCTGCAGGACAACCAAATGCCGGAGAGCTTTCGGCCGGCGTGTCGCTGACATTATCATTGCTGCTGGT
>JANOGZ010000436.1:0-1222 GCA_031406255.1 Pyrinomonadaceae bacterium
GCTTGCTGACGTTCAAGCTGCCGCAAACAAAGAATGAAGGTAAGCGGTCAGCAGTCAGCACTCAGCTTTCAGCTAACATACAGAAGCGCGCGCCATGACAGCTCGACACCACAGATGACCGGCTGACCGCTGATGGCTGATGACTGAATGCTTACCAAAACCTTTATTGATCGGTTCGATTCCGGTCGCCGCCTCCATGAGAATCAAACAGGAGCGGGCAAGCCCGAAGGCTGCCCGCTCCTGTTTGTGTGCCAGTTGTGTGCCAGATTCACGCTGATTACCGGATGTTCTGAGGCTTACGGACAGCCGAACAGCGTGTTATCTATAAATGTGGCGTAGCTCGCGCCGTACGTGCCGCCGCCCGCGTAATCCTGAATGATATTGATTTGGTAAAGACGACAATACGGATGGTCGTCCGCAGTGTCTCGCACCCAGATGTATCCCTGCTTGTAACGAGCTGTGGGAAGTCCGAAGTCGTTCTTACTAATCAGCCAGTTGCTTTGTGCAAGCCCGATTTTCAGCGCTTTGAGCGTGGCGAGATTTTTTAAGGTTCCCTTCATCATCTTTTCCTCCGCCGGATTGCGGAAGGCGAAATTGGCCGGAACGGGTTTGTAGATCGGCATTTTCTTCGCGGCGGAAGCGGCCAGCGCGTCGAGCGCCGCATCGAGCCTGTTGTTCGGAGTATCCCGTATGTCCAGGACTCCGAAATCTTTCATCCATTTTTCGCGCGCCCGCGGTGAAACGGCGAATAGTAAGTAGTCGTAGTTTGAACTACTGACGAAGTAAGCATCATCGGCGGGATCATATTCATCCGCTTGTTTCTGCCTTTTTTGGATTTCCTCGATATGAAAGTTAAGCGCCACATTGTCTGCATATTTATCCGAGCTTGGCGTGGTCGGTTGGCTTTCACTTGTTTGACTGGTCGGCGGTTGACTTGTGTGATCGTCGCCCGTTGTCGTCGTCGCCGGTTGCTCCGGCGGGGGCGGTTCCGGTCGTTTTGGTTGCTCTCGCTTCGATTTTTTGAATCCCGGAATGTCGGGAATCTTTATCGTAATCTGCGCCGAAGCCGTTTGGACGCTGAAAGCCCCGAGGATTAAAAACGCGAAAGTTAGGCATGAACTCCTGCTCATCTTTTTTCTCCTTCCTGAACTCCTGTTGACGGAAGACAGGCGTTGATTTTGTCTTTCACCTCGATAAGACATTTCGGGAAAAACATTTCATC
>JANOGZ010001047.1:0-2934 GCA_031406255.1 Pyrinomonadaceae bacterium
TCAGCAGCCCTCACAGCGCCCGCAGCCTGAATTGCTCGCTTTCGGTAATCCTGCTTTAAGTGGCGAGACGGTCGAGAGAGTCAAGTCCATTTACAGGGATGAAAAGCTGCTGCCGCTGCCGGAAGCGGAACGGGAAGTCAAAACTTTAGCTCAACTTTACAACCCGGCACGAAGCAAAATCTACATCGGGGCGGAAGCGCGCGAGGAGCGGGCCAAGGCCGAAGCGGGAAAGTACCGAGTGGTGCATTTTGCGACGCACGGCATTCTGGATGATCGTAATCCGATGTATTCGCATATCGTGTTGTCTCAGGCTGGGGATAACACTTCGGGTGAGGATGGGTTGTTGCAGGCATGGGAGATCATGAAGCTAGATTTGCAGGCAGAACTGGCAGTGCTTTCAGCCTGCCAGACGGCGCGTGGACGAGTCGGGGCGGGTGAAGGAGTGATTGGCATGAGTTGGGCGTTGTTTGTGGCAGGGACACCGGCGACCCTGGTGAGCCAATGGAAAGTAGACTCTGCGAGTACAACACAGTTAATGGTAGATTTTCATGGAAATCTGGTGCGGGGGAAGCCGAATGATAAATCAGTAATGACGAAGGCAGAGGCGCTACAGAAAGCGGCGGTGAAGATGCTGCGGAGTAGTGAATACAGACACCCGTTTTACTGGGCGGGGTTTGTGTTGGTCGGTGACGGGAGGTAGTGGCGGGCGCTGAAACCTGTTTTCCTTCTCAATACCACAAAGCGAAAGGCCGCCTGCTGTGAGACTAAAGAACAAACGCAGGCGGCCTTCTTATTTAAAAACCTTCTTTAGCCTGTCTACAAACCCATCTTCTTTGGCCGCACTAAGGTTGCTCACGAGGTTCGACTTCTTCGGCCTTATCAGGTGTGCTGCTCGGACTGGGTTGTGGTGGGGCCTCGATCTCTTCAGGTTCTACGGGGGGACTGTTGAGCGAGGCCGTCAGTGAGTAATCATTGATTCTAGTAGATGCCTTCACGCCGGGTACGGCCGTTGTGTTCATTAGTATGACATCTGTTAGTTTGAAATTACTGCTTACGCCGGATTCCTTGATGATCTCGCGTGCAAATCGCAGCGTAAAGGTATGACGGCCGGGCTTGAGGTTGCTGGCATCCTGTGCCCAGGCGATCGGTTCATTGTTGGGGCCGAGCAGATTACCGCGCAGGTAGTAGCGACCCTCTGCTTCAACTTCGAGGTCGACCTTAACTTCAAGGTCAGCGTCGGTCAATTGTTCCTTGCCGATGCCGAGAAGCTTGGCGTGCGACTCGCCGGTTATCAGATCAATACTACCGTGGCGTAAAACTTTCAGCCCTCCCCCCGTCAAGCCTTCCGCTGCAACGATGAAGGTAGTTGTACCCTTGAGCTTTGATTGATTGATCGAGACGGCATAGGTGCCCGGCTCGACCTCGGCCATCTTTAAAGGTTTGGCTTTTGGCTCACTACGCATCTTCGCGCTCAGCGTCGCGCCCCGGATCAGGCTTTCACCATTGACCAGCTTAGCGTAAAGCGTTGTCGTAGCGCCGCTATCCAGGCCATTTTCGGAGAGCCACATCTGTAGTTCCGGGCCGCCTTGTTCATTGACCATAACGGCAACGGGCGACTTGGCCCGGCGCACCCTGAGAGTGTAATTGCCGGGCAAAAGCCGCTCACGTTCGCTCACTAACATGACGCCGCCGGTATCGTTTGATTTGCGATTGCTCTCGCTCGCCGGAGTGTCTGAATCGCCCATCTCAACGGAACCCTTGCGTGTGTGCTTTTCGATGGACATGGGCTCGCCGGTCGGGTCGGAGAGCTTCACATCGAGGCTCTTGTCGGCAGATGAAAGGATCGCGATCCTTGAGCGCTCGCTCGTGATCGGCAATTTCACCACATTCGGCGCTTCAATATCTTCCATTACATAGTGCGTGGAGATGGTCGCGAATATCTCATGCTCCTCTTTGAGCGCCTCGGCAGTTAATCGGCCCGTGTCAGTCCGATTAACCGCCGGTTCTTTGGCGAGGCGTTCGGCTTCCATGGCGGGAATGGATTTTATCGCCTTCATTTCCTCTACTGGAAGGGAATCGGTCTCCTGTGTAAAGGCCCGTTGGGTGAAGACAAGGGTAGCGAGCACGAAGATCGTGGCTGCGAGGACTGCGCTAACCCTTTTCATTTTATCCGTTCCTTCAATCTGTTAACCGAATTACGGACCCTCTTCATCTGCGGCACATATTACCAACCATTTTTGCCAACGACTTCCAAGACATAGCCAGGAGCTTCTGCGCGGCGCCCATGGTCATGATTGGAGCGGGTATTAAGCCAATCTCCACCTGGTCCGGCCGGACGGTGAGCGCTCCAGGTCGCAACCAATCCATCAGTTGCAGTCCGGAATGAAATAATTACATCGATTGCCTTGAAGCCGACATCATTAAGATGCCAGAAGTGGTTGAGCGTCTCTGTGCCAGCTACTGTGTAGAGAGCTTTACTTCGCAAACTATCGCGCAGTTCGCTTTGGTTGGCGCGCGCCATGTTGGAGGTGGTCAGTACTCTCGTGGATTCATTGTTTTGGTTTACTAAACTCACGATCCAGGAAGTAAAGGCGCTGTTCAAGAGCGTCCCGCCAAAATCCGCGACTTCGCTACCCCCGTGCGGTGTTTGTAATGTAATCGCGTGACTGGTGGCGCCAACGATACGCGCGAAGTTTGCGCCTCGATAGTTGTAAAAGGGCGATGACGGGGCGCCATTGCACAGAATAAAGCGTATAACGAGGCCGCCGTATGAGTGGCCGACAAACACCAGACGCTCGGTGGGCCTACTGTTCAAGTAACTGATGATTTGCCCGGCGACATCTACTGCGGCGTTCTCGTAGCGCGTCCTGCCGTCATAGGTGACGACCAAATTCTTCGCCAGATTATTACGGGTCGCGGCGCGGATCCCAGCCG
>JANOGZ010000470.1:0-4965 GCA_031406255.1 Pyrinomonadaceae bacterium
CTATCGAACGCTGAAGCGCCGCACGGACGCGCTCATGGCGTGAAACCGGCGCGCCGTAGAAGGTCTACGAACCTCACATCAGCGCGGAGGCTATCCAGCATCGGATCAACCTTGATCCAGATCACCCCGACATCCCGCTCAGCGAACGCTTTCCCCAGCCACTCGAAGGCCTGGTCCGGCTCGCCAAGGCCGGCATAGACGATCGCCATATCATAAGGAAAGACATACTGCTGCTTTGATATCTCTTCCAGTTCACCAAGTATCTCCTGCGCTTCACGTCGCCGGCCGGCGACCGCCAGAGCGCGTCCGAGCGCCGCCATGATACCGATGCTGCGGCCGGAAAGCTCGCTCGCCTTTTGCAGTTCGGCGATGGCTTCTTCGTGCAACCCCTTCTGTTCATAGGCCCAGCCGAGGCAGAAGTGAGCGTGCCCGAAGTTCGCATCCATCTCGAGCGTCTTGCGGTAGTGCTCGATCGCCCGGTCATACTGGCGCGCATAGTAGTAAGGCAATCCGGCATCCATGTTGATGATCAGCGAGAGCGGATCGAGCGCCTGCGCGCGTTCCGACTCCGCGATGCTCTCATCAAAGCGGCCCATCGCACGCAAATACACACTGTACCAGTGGTGCGCGGTCGCATAGCCGGGGCTGAGATCGATCGCGCGCTTGAATTCCCGCTCGGCGCGCGCCCAGTCCCAGTCGTAACTCATCGTCACGTAGGCCAGAGAAGTGTGCGCTTCGGCGAGGGTCTCATCAATCTCCAGCGCTTTCATCGCCGCGGCCTTCGCCTTCGGCCATGATTCTTTCGGCGGGAGAACGCTGATGTAACCGCTCAGCAGCGCGTATGAGTCGGCCAGCCCCGCATAAGCCAGCGCGTAGCCCGGATCTCGATCAATCGCCTGATTGAAATACCCGATGCCTTTCTTCAGTCCTTCCGGGGTCCTCTTATTCCAGAAATAGCGCCCCTTCAGGTAAAGCTGATACGCTTCGGCGTTATTCGTGAAGCGTTTGGTCAGGCGCTTCTTCTGCTCGCCGCTCAGCTTCAGCCGCAGCTTTTCAGTTATCTCCTGCGAAATCTCGGCCTGCACCGCAAAGATGTCTGAAAGCTTGCGGTCATACTGCTCGCCCCACAACTGAGATCCGTCGGTGACGTTGACCAGTTCGGTTTTAACGATCAGGTGCTCGCCCAGATGCAGTACTCTGCCGGTCATCACTGCAAGCACGCCCAGATCGTATCCGACCGCCTGCGGATCAACTTCCTGTCCCTTGTAGCGAAACACCGTGCTGCGCGCCATCACACGCAGTTTGGGCAGCTGCGAGAGATTATTGATGATGCTTTCCGTGATGCCGTCGGAAAGATACTCGGTATTCGGGTCGGCGCTCGCATTGGTGAGCGGAAGGACGGCGAGCGAATCTATCGCGCGCCCGCTGAAGAAGCCGTTCCGGGCATCTTCGTCGCACGATTTGCGGCCGCCGCGGCGCGCAATTTTCCCGGAACGTCCGGGTTTCCGACCTCATCCGTATAGAGATTAAAGATATGTACGCGCGCGCCGTGTTTGACCTCCGCCTCGCCCAGGTCATGCAACCGCTCGGCCCAGGTGCTGAGTTCGCTCAGGAAGTCAGTCATCGTCTTCGACACGAGGATGTGTCCGGTGTCGCCGCAGTCCATCACGCGCTGCGCGATATTGATTCCTCCTCCGGCGACGTTCCTGTTGGCGTTGATATCGGCTACGCGATAGACCGGGCCGCTGTGCACCCCCATCCGCAGATTGATCTCCGGATGATCGCGCCCGAGAGCGCGACCGATCTCGAGCGCGCATTTCACGGGCGTGACCGGATCGCCGAAGAACACCAGAGCCATGCCGTCGCCGGTGGGGAGCCTGATCAACTGATCACACGCGTGTGTCGTGCGGCAAACCTCTTCCGCACCGCGCACGACATCTTGCAGGTGACGTAAGAAGAGCGTCTGCTGATCCATCGGCAGCGTCGTGTAAGCGACGATGTCCATGAACAGCACATGAGCGATCTCAAACGCGAGAGGCTCATTCGGATCTGGGGCCATTACCTTACTACTCCAGCGGACAGTTTATCTTTAAGACGCTACAAGAGTGCATTTTGCGCAATTCGCGGCAGCGCATATCGGATCACACTCTATCAAGACTTTCATCCATAACCAGGGTGACGCCGCTTCGCGCCATTGTTAGAGTACTATATGGTTGTAAAGATATATCATACAAAGGCGGATCTTTATGTTCGTTTGAGGTGCCGAATGGCCTTTGACTCGCCGCCGGCATTGGCATCCTGTCTCGCCGTCCGGAGAAGATCAAGACGTCCTCGCACGAGTTTGCGACGACCCCGCATTGCTCTCCTGCCTCGTTTCCGGTGGTCTCGTGCGCCGCGATTGAGAGCACGGTGACGTCCGTGACAGGAAGCAAACCGAATGAAAATCAGCGGATAAAAACGGGCCGCGACGGGCATGAACGCGAATGGCGCTGGCTTCATAAAGCCAGCGCCGGTGAAGGTCGTGGTGGTTGCTGCCGGTCGCTACGGCCGGCGCACAGGAGCTGTGGCGCCGATGCTCTTTCGCGTGGAATCTCAATCAAAGGCGAGCCGTCAGCGCGATCAATCTTCTGTGGGTCGCGGCCCCGCGTCCAGTCCGCGCACGCTCGCCTGATTGACCACGCGAACCTTCAAATCATCAATAATCCGCACCTGACAGGAGAGACGGACGTTTTCGGCCAGATCCGTCTCGCGCGCGAGGCGATTGCGCTCAAGGTCGCCGATCTCGCCGGGGTCGCCCGCGAGCACTTCGACGCGGCACGTCGTGCATTTGGCGTTGCCGCCGCACCGATGCAGGATATCGATCCCGGCGTCTTCAATCGCAAGCACGAGCTTGCGGCCCGCTTCGGCGTCAAAAGCCTGCGTTTCCGCTGCGGTTTCGGCTTCGATCCTTGCCATTTATTGTGACCCGCTCCTCGATGGTTGATTTGAAAGAAGCACAAGCGTGCGCCCGCAGTCTACACCAGAAAGCGACCGGCGCGGTACGCGAGCGTGTCGGGCGCCCGCTTACCGAGTGGCCCTCTTTCACCATGAAAGCGAATAGCGGGGGCTTTCGCTGACACAGCCATTCACTCTCGCGCGCGCCGCGCTGCCTGAAATTCTTTCGGAGACCGGCTCGGAGCCTACGCTGTGAACGAAGAGCCGCAGCCGCAGCCGCCCGTCGCGTTCGGGTTCTTGAAGGTAAAGCCGGAACCCATCACGCTGTTCACATAATCGATCTCGACGCCGTTGAGATACTGCGCGCTGAACATGTCGACGAAGAGCCGCACACCATGCGCATCAAGGATGTGATCGCCCTGGCGCGATTCCTCTTCGATATTCAGACTGTACTGAAAGCCTGAGCAACCGCCCGGCACGACGCGCACGCGCAGGCCCGAGGTCTCCGGAAGGCCCTCTTCACTGCTCATAAACTTTTTGATCTCGACCGCCGCCGATTCCGTGACGCCGAGCGTCATGGTGGGAACTGTTGTTGCTGACATTTTCTTTTCCTTCTCCTTAGAATAAATGATTACATCTGTTATTTCAGATTTGCCGCTGAAGATCGCAAATCTATTTACCATACTAGCGAGCTTTGCCCAAAACGACCAGTTCGGGCTTCAGCGCTTCGATCGAAACCTGCCTGGCTACTTCTTCGGCCACACGGCGAAAAGCGATGGCCTGCGCCGATTTCGGATGGCTGACCACCACCGGCGTGCCACGGTCGCCGCCCTCGCGCACTTCCATTCCGAGCGGCACCGCGCCGAGAAACGGCACGCCGTACTGGGCCGCCAGTCGTTCGCCGCCGCCCTCGCCGAAGATGTTGTAACGCGTACCCGTATCGGGTGCGAGGAAATAACTCATATTTTCAACCACGCCGAGAATCGGTACGGCGACCGTCTCGAACATGCGGAGCGCACGCCGCACGTCTAACACCGCCACTTCCTGCGGCGTCGTGACCAGCACCGCACCCTGCACGGGAACGAGCTGCGCGAGCGATAGCTGCACATCGCCGGTGCCCGGCGGCATGTCAATCACCAGATAATCCAGCTCGCCCCACACCACATCCTGCAAGAACTGCCGCACGAGGCTGTGCAGGATCGGCCCGCGCACGATCATCGGCTCGTCGCCCGGCTTCAAGACCGCCATCGACATCAGGCGCACGCCGTAAGCGTCGAGCGGGATCAGTTTGTTGACGTCAACCCGCGGCTGCAGGTGGCCGACGCCGAGCATCTGCGGCACGTTCGGGCCGTAAACGTCGGCGTCCATCAATCCGACGCGTGCGCCGTCGAGCGCCAGCGACACCGCCATATTGACCGCGACCGTTGATTTGCCGACGCCTCCCTTACCCGAAGAGACGGCGATGATGTTACGCACGCCCGGCACCGAGAGCTTATCGCCGATTCCGCGTCCCTTCGGCACCACCGCATCCATCGTTATCCGAACGGAGCGAACGCCCGGCAGCGCGCGTACCACTTCTTCGGCCGACTGCTGCAACTGCTCTTTGACGGGGCAGGCCGGGGTCGTCAGCACGATGCGAAAAGACACATCGCCGCCGTCAATCTTCATATCCTTGATGAAGCCGAGCGTGACGATGTCTTTGTGCAGGTCCGGATCTTTGACCTGCATCAAAGCGCCATACACATCCGGTTCTGTAAATTGTGCCATATCCAGTTCTCTCGAACTCCTCAAATTTATTTTTTCGGTCGCAGCACGCGGTACGCGCAGGCGCGCGCGCCGCCGGCGATGCGCGATTCGCGGAAGACTTCGGTGCCGAGCAAATCTCGATAAACGATCAATTCCTGATCACATAGCTGACGATAATCCCGCGCCACTTCCGCCTGCGGACAATTCCATTCGGTGAGCAGGTATGAGCCGTCCGGCAGTCGCTCCGCTTCGGCCTCATATCCGCGCTCGCCCAGCAACTCCGTC